>JAMCPX010000001.1 GCA_023382265.1 Deltaproteobacteria bacterium
TTTGCTCCCTCTTGTTTAATTGAACGACTGCATCAATGCAGGCACCTGATTCTCCGGAGCCCGACCATGTTTCCTGTACCGTGAGGTATTCCCGGAAAAGGTCATGCACAGGGGCAAACTGGGCGTCATTTGTATATAGCGTGTTGAGGAATGCATCGAAAAAGATAAACATACCCAACGCTCCGGAATCGACAACGTGAGCATTTTTGAGGACCGGAAGTGTCTGCGTTGTTTGCGATACTGCGGCATGAATTCTTTTCAGAACACCGGGTATCCACGTCCCCCGGTCATCTATGCTGGATTCCTTCAATGCGTGGTTCAGTTCGTCGAAGACACTCAGCATTGTGCCCGGCCGGGGATCCGCTATGGCACGCCATGCCCGTTGTGTCCCTGTTTCAACGGCCTGCGCAAACTGCCCGCTGTTTTCGTAGGACAAAAATCCGGTAAAAAATTGTGCGGCAATGTTTCCGGAGTTGCCGCGGGCCGAGACAAAGAGTTTTTCAACAATCGCAGATCGATCGCGGACCGGAGATTTCAGCGGCAAAAGACTGACCAGCAGGTTGCGGCCGGTGTCGCCGTCTGCAACGGGGAATACATTGATCCTATCCAGAAGGTCTGCCCATACGGAAATCCTTTCAGTACCAGCGCGCAGTGCATCGAAAAAATCAGCGTTCATGGCTGGAGTCCCAGAGCCTCGAGGATTTCACCCGGAAGTTTGTACTGGATTTCTGCTTCCGGCATTTTTAAAACAACTTGTTCCGTGCTGCCGGTTGTGCACCGCTTATCACCGGATTCCATGGTGATTTCGTAACCGATCACAATTTTTTTCTTGGCCTCCAATGCCCGCGCAGTACACACGAATATATCTTTATAACGGAGAGGACGTATAAATTTTACTGCCCCCCGGATAACCGGGAAAATGTACCCGTATTTTACATAAAAACTCTCAAGGTTGATGCCAAGACTTTCAAACAGGTTATCCCTTGCAGCCTCAAAATATTCAAAGTAATGTCCGTGCCATACGACCTGCATGGGATCAACGTGGTGAAACGGCACACTGAGCCTTACGGAGAATGAACGTACTGTTTTGTCTGTCATAGGGAACGCACCAGCTCCGGTAATGCACTGGCGAGGACTTCGATATCTTTATCCATGGGCCGGTCGAAAACCGTGTCTTTTACCAGTTTCCGGACTTCCTTTACCACGGATACCAGTTTCGGTCTCCCGGCCAGATCACCCCGCAATTCGCATGCCTGCACAGAGGCCATGAGATGTATGGCTACAACACGGCTTACCAGTTCACACTGCCATGCAGCATCTCGTGCAGCAATGGTGCCCATGCTCACCTTGTCCTGATTATGAGATTCCGTGGACCTGGAAAATGATGCCGCTGGCATGGTGTTTTTCAAAGCCTCTGCGGTTAAGGCCGATGCTGTAATCTGCATGCCTTTAAACCCGTGGTTGAGGAGCTGTTTTTCCCCTGTTACTTTCACGAGATTTGCCGGGAGTCCCCGGTTGAACCTCTTGTCGACCAGGAGTGCCATCTGGCGGTCCGCCATATCTGCAACCGAGGCAAGTGCACTTTTCAGTGCATCCATGGCATACGCTATATGACCGCCGTAAAAATTGCCGCCCATGAACATCTCGCCGTTCTCTCCGTCTGCCAGCGGGTTATCATTGGAACTGTTCACCTCCCTGTGAACCCATTGCTCAATCCAATCGAAAGCATCATATACAACGCCGAGGACCTGCGGAGAGCAGCGTGTGGAATAAGGGTCCTGCAGATCGTCTTCCTCTCCCGATTCCTTGGGGCAATCTGTGCAGGACAGAAGATTGCGCAGTTTTTCCCCGGTCAGCTGCTGGCCCGGGTGTGGTTTTGAATCGGTTACAGTGGGATGAAAATGCCGTTCATGCCCCATAAGCGCGTGCAGCGAAAGCGCTGTTGCCGCGAGTGCCGCTTCAGCAATGGCCCTGCTCTTTTTGATAGCGATTACGGCAATCCCTGTCATGATAGATGTTCCGTTCATCATACCAAGAGGTTCTTTGGGAAGAAAGCGGTACCGTGAAAGTCCGGCCAGAGAAAGTGCCTTGCCTGAACTCATCCTGCGTCCTTTATATATGGCCTCCCTGTCCCCGGCCAGGCAGGCTGCAAGATATGACATCGGGGTGAGATCACCGGACGCGCCGACAGAACCAAGGGATGGTACAATAGGTGTTATGCCTTTATTGAGCAGCTCCGCCAGGGCGTGCAGCAGGTTAATAGAGACACCCGAATATCCGCGTGCAAAGCACGCCAGCCTGCAAACCATTGACGCACGCGTTTCTTCTATCCCGAACGGGTCTCCGGTACCGCAGCCGTGGTATTTTATCAGATTATTGCCGAGTTCTTCTGTATTATGTTTCTTGATCCTGTTGCCGCAGGCCGCACCATATCCGGTGGTTACTCCGTATATCGGCTCATCAGCATCAAGAGCATGCTGCAGGGTAGTTTGGGACTGCTTCATCCTCTTTATAAAATCTTTTTTTGTGCTGATTTCCACGCGGGCTTTACCACGGGCAATGTCAACAACCTGATCCAGAGTAATGTCACCTTCTCCGATAACGATTTCTTTTTGTAAAGCGCTGTTTCCCGAACGTATATTATGCATAACGACTCCTTCGTTTGTTAAATTCCTTTTATTCCCGCGTCAATAAATTTTTGATGCAGGGTATCGTGTCCGATCAGAGGAGCAAGGACACGGAGTGTCCCCAATGCCGTACCCAGGATACCCGGGGCAAAAACGCTCTGTCCAACCAGATGTAAACCTTCTATTGGGGTACGGTGCAGTGCAGCAGTTTTGAACTTCTGGCTGACCGAGCGGCACACACCATAAGCACCGCCCTCTGGACTGCCCATCCAGTCAAGAAATGACAACGGGGTAAAAGAATCCACGACATACGCACCGGGCATACGCCCCAAAACGTTCGCTGCCTTATCGAGAAGAATATTGACTTCGCGTTCCTTGGTTTCCCGGTAATCACGGGAACGGTGGTCCTTTGTCGTGTTTTCCCATCCCATCCACTTTTCATAAGGGCTTTCTTCAAGCACGGAAACGATGTTCCATCCCTGCTTTGCGGATTTATTCATAGTGATGAAAGTCACCCCTCCATGGAGGGCATGGGCATCGTCCAAAACAAAGGTGTTGTACTGCCGGTAAGAAACCTTGTCATCCGGTACCGCTATATGTGCGGCAAATATTCCGGGTGTTTCCTCCAGTGATGCAATCCTGTTCTTGAATGCAGGCTTGTACGAGTCCTCCGGCAGCATGCGGATCATTATTTTTGGATGTATTGCAGCTATGACCACCGGAGAGTCCAGTGTCTTTCCGGACTTCAGAACAACGCCTTGAACAACGTGATCCCTGACGAGGATCTTCAGCACCGGGTCATCACAGATGAGTTCTCCTCCAAGCTCCCGCAGCCTCGCTGCAAGCGTGTCCGCCATGTGAGCACCCGGATGCACCGGTTTCCATGAGGACATGAGGTATGAAGATATCGAGGAACTCCAGAGGTACAAAGGACATTCCTCCGGGCCAACACCGATCCACGCCAGGGGCACGGACAGTATACCGCGCAACTTCTGCGAACACCCGAGTTTGTCGAAGTAACTTTCAAGCGGCTGCAGTTCCGTGGAGAGATTAAACTCTGTCTTTTCCCCGAAGAGTATTGACGAGAGAGAAAAACGCTGAATTGTACTGCGAATCGTAGCGATAACCCCGGCTATCTGACGGTTTTCCTCCGGAAATGCCCTGTGCAGATTCTCCTCAAACAGATCAACCCCCGGAGGAAAATCGAATGTCATGTCCGGAAGGATGTATCTGTCCACAACCCCCCCGTCTCCCAGGCGAAAGAACGGTATGCGGCCGGATACGCCGAGAAGGTCGAAGATCTGCCGCAACGGCTGGCCGTCATCCATTGCTCCGACATAGTGGACCCCGACTTCACAGTCCATACCTTTTCTGGCATAACTTCTCATCAGACCGCCGGGGAGCTTGTTTTTTTCCACGACCGTTACGCGGTAGCCGAGCTCCGAAAGAACAATCGCAGCGGTCATTCCTCCGATACCGGAGCCTATAACAATGATATGATCCACGGGCTGCATAAATGCCTCAATTATGGATACCGATGGCGGTACAATAAGGGCCGAAGCCCATCACGAGAATACCATTTTTACCAAGAGAAACTTCTCCCGTACCGGTTAATCCGGCAGAAAGAAAACCTTTTTCAATGGTTTTAATCGCCAGGACTACAGCAACCGCAGAGGACGCTGCATATTGTCCTGTATACTTCCGGTAGTCGATAACAGGTCCTCGAAATCCCGAATGAGAAAGAAAATTTGTTAGCTGGTTTCTCGCCATTTCTTCGTATGCCAAAGGAATACCGTAAAAGATTGCACCGTAATGTGCATTGATGTCATCCGAGATATTAAGGTCGTTCATTATCGTCCATCCGGCATCCTTTAGTGCCATTACATATACAAGGGGCGTTACAGTTGGCCCGGATGGTTTGGTGGTTGCAATTGCCATAATCGCACCACCTCCGTCAGAGGGCGTTGTATCAAGAGCTACCGACGGATCAAAAAGCGGAGATAACTCCTTGTGCATCTCGTCTGCCCCAAAAAGCAAGAGCGCTTCTTTCTCGGACGCCAGAAGGCTTGAGATCCAGAGAGCCTGTTCAAAAGAATAATCACCGCCCGATGCCGTCATATTGGCACCTGTAGACTTGAATTCCATGGCAACCTGCCCTGCGGGCGCATTGTGCACAGAATTGATGAAGTCGGTCGGGCTGGCAAATCTCATATCGGACTCGAAAAGTTTTGTTAGAAAATCATACGTTTCAGACAATGGACCCCAGCCTGTTCCAAAATAAATTGAGGAAGGCTTTCCCCCACCGCCAGCATTCTTATGGGCTGCAGTTGCCAAGGCAAGCGCCATGCGTGAAATTCGTTTAAGACGGCGAACATACCTCTGTGACAAATCTTTTGAGATTTCTTCGTTATTTAAAGTACCGGCTATGGAAATACCCTGTGAAAATTTTTGAAAAGAGGCATCCATATCCCCGGCACCTGTCAAACAGGCGAGCCCCGTAACCTGCAGACTTCTGGGATGTGCTTCAGGACGGTCTGGCGGACGTACATCTACAGAGCCGATTATAACTGAGGCATTATTCCCTCCAAAACCAAAAGAATTGGACATGGCAATCTTAACAGGACGGCTTTCCGGTTTCAGAACAGGGAGTATGCCAAGAGAAGAATCGAGATTCATGCATCCTATATTGCCAGGTATTATCCCTTCTGACACAGACAGTGAGCATATCGCGAACTCAACCGCACCGGCTGCACCAAGGGAATGACCTGTCATACCTTTGGTTGAAGACAGCGGTGGAATACGATCACCAAACAGTCTCTTTAGAGCCATTGCCTCCGAAGCATCATTATCCATTGTTGCTGTTCCGTGAAGGTTTACATATCCTATATCGGCAGCATCTATGCCTGCGTCCGCAATTGCATCACGCATTGCTTTTAGTGCGCCATCTCCGGTGGGATGCGGTGCTGTAGGATGATATGCATCGCATGAAATACCCCCGCCTAAAACCTGTGTGACAGAACCTGGCGGCGGATTTTTCGCCCTCTCAATAAGGAACATAGCTGCACCCTCACCAAGGGATATGCCTGCCCGATCCCTATCCAGTGGACGTGCACCTTTAGGATCCAGTAACTGCAGTGATAAAAAACCGAAATATGTAAACCAACACAACGCATCAACACCACCGGCAAGCACTCTATTCGCCTTGCCCTGCCTTATCAGTTCCAGAGCGATTTTTATAGCTACTGTACCGCTGGAACATGCTGTTGATATTGTGAATACCGGTCCATGACATGAGAAATGCTTTGCCAAATATGTGGCAACCGTTCCTGTACCATGGTAAGCAAACTCTTTTGGAGATTTCACACCGGAGTTGAGCAACACTTCGCTTTTAGACATTCCTCCAGTCGTAACTCCAATGACAATGGCGTCCGGCGTACACCTGTGACCTTCCATTGCATCCTGTGCTGCCGCGAGTGCAAGTGCGTGGGTTCTCGGGATGCCGTCTTCAATCTTTAATGGAGTATCAATGTTGGCAACAGGCATGAGTTGATCTGCAGCTACCTCAAAAAGATTGATATTGCGAATGCCGCGTACGGAATTTTTCAACGAGCGCAGTGTTGAAAGATGGCCTCTTCCAAGTGGATTCAGGATGCCGGAACCTGTGATGAATATACCTTCAGATGCCATCATTGGCACATTAAATCAATGTCCTGTTGTCGTATATATATTGTGCCAAAGAGGCAAATGATGCGAATACCTTCTGTCCCAATTCTTTATTATCGATCCTTACCCCATAATCCTTCTCTATGACAGTAACGAGCTCAAGGATGTCAATTGAATCTATGCCCAGTTCGTTGCCAACCAGCGGGGCATTATTATCTATGTCACTCAGGCTGATATCCTGAATGTTAAGGATATCAAGAACCTTTCTTTTTAGTTCATCGATCAATTTTCCAATTAATATCTTTTCGTTAGACAATTCTTCCATTTTCCATTTTCTCCTTAATATACTCTGATATGAGCCGAATATTGGTTAGTCTGGGATAATCCGCCTCTTCTATATTGATGGCAAACTCTCCCTTCAGAACCAGCACTACAGTTATGAGATCCATGCTGTCAATCCCAAGTTCTTCCATCAGGTGCATTTCTGTATCCAGTGTCTCAGGTGTTACATCCTCTAGTTTAAGTTCATCGATAAATATCTCAGAAACCCTTCTCTCAATATCTTTGACGGTTAAATTATTGGTGTTTATTGCCATACTATCTCCTCATTGTTACAATTTCTTTTAAGTAGTTTTTATAAAAAATGTAACGCATTGTCAAGTATTGCGGTGTTACCGCTCCAGTAAAGAACTTAAAGATATTTATAGAGATGGAGGGATGCCGAAAAATTTTTTAGCATAATCCCGTTATGCATGTATGGAAATGGCGGTAATCATTTTAAGGGATCTAAATTTTTCTTGACATAGCTAATCTTAAATATTAAATTTATATTATAAACAAAGGTTAAATAGACAAAAAACCTTATTTTATAAGCCCAGTAAGATTTAAAAAGATGATTAGTATGACAAACAGCATAAACAACAAACATAAGGAGGCTGAGGAACATGCTTTACAAGAACCCCTACAACCACTACTTTGATTATGTAGTCCAGAGGGACACTGACAAGTGTATAAGATGTAAAGCCTGCGTTACACAGTGCTCGTATGGTGCAAACTATTATGATGAAGACAGGGACCTCATCTACAGCCTTGATTATAATTGTGTCGGCTGTATGAGATGTTCAACATTCTGTCCGACCGACTGCATAAGCATTGTGCGGAATCCGGACGCGTTCCGTCTCAATGCCAATTGGAAAGACAACAACATAAAAGACCTCTATAAACAGGCAGGAACAGGCGGGATCATAATCACAGGCATGGGCAATGACAAACCGTTTACCAATTACTGGGAACACATGGTAATAGATGCATGCCAGGTTACCAATCCATCTATAGACCCGCTCAGGGAGCCCATGGAACTGAAGACATTCCTTGGAAGAAAACCGGATAAGCTTGAGGTTGATAAAAAAGGCGACATCACAACAAAGCTCGCGCCACAGCTTGTCCTCGAAACGCCGATCATGTTTTCTGCAATGTCTTACGGCTCGATCAATTATAATGTGTGTGAATCCGTTGCCAGTGCCGCAAGAGAACTGGGCATTTTCTGGAACACGGGAGAGGGCGGACTGCCAAAGGCACTTTATGAGTATGGAAAGCATACGATAGTACAGTGCGCTTCAGGCAGGTTCGGCGTAAGCCCAGAGTATCTGAATGCGGGTGCAGCGATAGAGATAAAGATCGGTCAGGGAGCAAAGCCCGGCATAGGCGGACATCTTCCTGGAGAAAAGGTACTTGAGGGCATATCCGAAACAAGGCTGATCCCTATCGGCACGGATGCAATTTCTCCGGCACCGCATCATGACATCTATTCCATAGAGGACTTGAAGCAACTCATATATGCGTTAAAGGAAGCTACACGCTATGAGAAACCCGTATCCGTAAAGATCGCAGCGGTGCACAATGTTGCTGCAATAGCAAGCGGTATTGCAAGAGCTGGTGCGGATATTATTGCTATTGACGGTTTCCGTGGTGGAACCGGTGCAGCCCCAAAGGCTATCAGAGACAACGTCGGTATACCAACAGAGGTCGCAATAGCTGCCGTGGATGAGAGATTAAGGCAGGAAGGTATAAGAAATGAGGTATCGCTTGTTGCTGCCGGAGGTTTCAGGAACAGCAGTGATATTATAAAGGCAATTGCACTCGGTGCTGATGCCGTATATATTGCCACCTCTGCACTGATGGCTGTCGGCTGTACCCTGTGCCAGCAGTGCCACAGGGGAAGATGCGCCTGGGGCATAACGACAAACGACCCTGAACTCGCAAAACGAGTGAACCCTGAGATCGGGGCAGAGAGACTGGTTAACCTTATAACTGCATGGTCGAATGAGATCAAAGAGATGCTCGGTCTTATGGGTATCAACTCAATCGAGAGTCTGAAAGGGAACCGTGACAGACTAAGAGGTGTCGGGCTGTCGGAGATAGAACTCCAGACACTGGGCATAAAACAGGCAGGCATGTGAGAGGATGATATGAAGGTTGTATATCCAAGAGAACAATGGTGTGTCGCATGTAACCTGTGCGAGGTCGCGTGCATAACGGAACATTCAAAAACAAAGGACCCGTTAAAGGCGTACCTTACAGAAAAGCCAAGGCCGATATCCAGAACAAGGGTTGAATATAAGCCTCCGCTTGCCGTTTCTATCATGTGCAGGCATTGTGAAGAAGCAGAATGTGTTGAGGCATGCAAAAACGGTACACTTACAAGGAATGAAATAACAGGCAGAATAGAACTCAATCAGGATAAATGCCTTGGCTGCTGGATGTGCGTAATGGCGTGTCCGTACGGCGTAATCAGTCAGTTTACCAAGGATGACAGGCCAGTTGCAAACAAATGCGACCTCTGTCCTAACAGAGAAATCCCTGCGTGCGTGGCAGTTTGTCCCAATCGCGCTCTGGTATTTGAGGATAGGGGTTAAAAATGGAACATAGAAAATATGTTATAATAGGAAATTCATATGCAGGTGTGTTCGCGATAGAAGCTATACGCAGGCATGATAAAGAAGGCGATATTACCGTTGTCTCAAGGGAGACTTATCATGCTTATGCACGTGCAGCCATCCATGAATATATGGACGGTATAATCGGTGACAGCCAGATGTATTACAGGGACAGGGATTTCTATGAAAGACACAGGGTAACAACTATACTCGGCAGGGCAGTAACAGGTATTGAACCCAGGGAGAACAAGGTTGTTCTTGATAACAGGCAGAAGGTCGGCTTTGACAGGCTTATGATAAGTACCGGAGGGATCCCTATAACCCCTCCTATCGAAGGTTCGGCAGGACCGGGTATGTTTACCTTTACAACATGGGATGATGCAAAAATATTAAGGGACTGGGTAAAAAAGCAAAAAGAACCGAGGGCGGTTGTCATAGGCGGAGGGCTTATCGGATTACAGTGTGCAGAAGGCTTGAAACATATGGGTGTTGACGTAACCATTGTTGAACTTGCCGACTATGTTCTGGTAAAGGCGCTGGATCAACTTGCGGCACACCGCGTGCAGAAATGGCTTGAGAAAAACGGATTGAAGATTATTACCGGCAGTACCGTTGAATCCGTCAACAGGGTAAAAGGTGTAGTAACCGGCGTAAAGCTCAAGAACGGAGAAAAGCTAAAATGCAACACGGTTGTCCTCAGCATCGGTGTGCGTCCCAACACAGGCTTTACCGAAGGCTCCGGTATTAAGCTCAGCAGGGGTATACTTGTTGATAACGGAATGCAGACAAATATCGAAGGCATATTCGCTGCTGGGGACGTTGCAGAGGCTGAAGATTTCCTAAGAAAGAGGCAGGATGTTATTCCGATAATACCCGTTGCGACCATGCAGGGCAAGATTGCAGGCTCAAACATGACGGGTAAAAAAAGGGCATACCCAGGCGGGCTGCCGCAGAATGCATTTCAATTCTTCGGCAAAAATACCGTTTCAATAGGTAATGTTATCTACATAGATAAAAACGACGGATTTGAGGAGATTATCAGGGATGAAGGAGATGTTTATAAAAAGGCCGTTTTACAATATGGAAAACTGGTCGGCATTCTTTCAATGAACTATATAACGAGAATAGGTATATACAACAGCATTATAAGGGCAAGGATGGATATAAGCGGGATTAAGGACAAAATTTTATCGGATAACTTCGGATTTCTCGATCTTCCAGAGGGATTCAGAGATGAAATGTTAACAAAACCAGGGTAATATTATGGGAATAAAACCTTCTACACCTTATGGAAAAGATTTTGGCGGTTGCGGCTTAGTAGGAATAATAGATAGAAGCGGCAAGTCTGTCTCAGGGAATATGATCGTATCCTCCCTCTGCTCTATGAAGGACAGGGGAAATGGACTCGGCAGCGGATACGCTGTTTACGGTGCTTATCCCGATTTAAAAGACAGTTTTGGTATGCATGTTATGTACAATAACATCGGTGCACGCGGGCCCGTAGAGGAGTTGTTAAAGAAAAAGTTAAAGCTTGTGCATGCAGAGCCTGTACCTGTAAAGAAAATTAATTCAATAAACAATCCGCCCGAGTTCTGGAGATACTTTGTAAATCCAGTTGAAGAAAAAGAGGAAGATGCCATTGATGACGATATCGTTAATATTGTTATGGAAATAAACGAGCGAATAGATAATGCGTATGTTATTTCAAGCGGGAAGAACCTTGCAGTATTTAAAGGTGTCGGACATCCGGATGCGATCGCAGAGTTTTTCAGGATGCAGGATTATTCGGGTTATCTACTGCTAGGGCATACGAGGTTTCCTACGAACACGCCGGGATGGTGGGGAGGTGCGCATCCATTTACCATACTCGACTGGTCGATAGTGCATAACGGAGAGATCTCTTCGTACGGTACGAACAAGAGGTATGTGGAGATGTTCGGATATAAATGTACGCTGCTCACCGATACCGAGGTTGTGGCATATCTGCTCGATCTCCTGATCCGGAAAAAAGGCCTTTCGCTTGCAGCCGCTGCTACGGTGCTGGCGCCTCCGTTCTGGAAAGACATTCAGGAAATGAATCCCTTAAAGAAGGACTATTACACAGCTTTGAGGGTATCTTACGCAAATGCATCTTTAAATGGTCCGTTTGCAATCCTCATGGGTTTTGATAACGGTATTCTTGGACTAAATGACAGGATAAAACTCAGGCCCCTTATTGTTGGACGCAAAGACGACATTGTTGCAATTGCAAGCGAGGAATCAGCAATAAGAGAGATAATCAATGACCCCGAGGATGTATGGGCTCCTAAGGCAGGGGAACCTATTATAGTAACGCTCAAGGAGGACGCAAAACATTAGTATGCCGGACAGAATAAAAATTGATGCACATGGCATGCATTACAAAATCCTGAATCAAAAGATCCATGATGCACTCGGTAACGGTGAAACAGATATTGAACTTTCTAATATTAACGGACAGCGGTATATTGCCGATGGAATTAAAAAAGATATCAGGATCACCATAAATGGCGTCCCGGGAAATGACCTTGGAATTTTTATGAACGGCCCCGTTATTACGGTAAACAGCAATGCTCAGGACGCCGTGGGCAACACCATGAACGGCGGAAAGATCGTCGTAAAAGGTATGGCAGGTGACGTGTGCGGTTATGGCATGAGGGGCGGGAAGCTTTTTATATTAAAAGATGCCGGTTATAGGGTAGGCATTCACATGAAGGGGTACAAAACACTGAATCCAATAATAGTCATAGGCGGGAATGTGGGTGATTTTCTTGCAGAATATATGGCAGGCGGCGTAATTGTATTACTCAGGATGTTTGGCAGACAGAGAGAAAACAACACTATAGGGGATTATCTTGGTGCAGGCATGCACGGCGGAACTGTATATGTAAGGGGCGGGGCAGACAGGAAAAAACTCGGCAAAGGCGTGGCCGCGGCAGAGCTTACGGAAGCAGATAAAACCCTGCTTGAAGGAATAATAAAAGAATACGCTGCGGATCTTGAACTTGATGCAGATAAAATATTAAACGAAAGGTTTGAGAAGCTTGTTCCCCTCAGTACAAGACCCTACGCAAAACTGTACACGTATTAGAGGAAACAAAGGATTCGTCTTTGACACGGTGATCCATAAAATAAATCCATGTGCCTGGCGCGACTTGAACGCGCGACCCACAGCTTAGAAGGCTGTTGCTCTATCCAACTGAGCTACAGGCACATTATTAATTTTTTTAAACATAAAGAATACTTTAAATCAAATCGGGGCGGGTCGATTCGAACGGCCGACCTCTTGCTCCCAAAGCAAGCGCTCTAACCAGGCTGAGCTACGCCCCGTTATAAAATTCCATAACGAACGATTATTTTAATGAAAAAAGATACATATTGCAAGATAAAAATGAGTATATGCTTGCAGTGAACAAATGGACCGCTGTTTGCAGTTAATGAACCGTTACTATTTTAAATGAACTTAGGCTATGAAAGCTTTTCTAATTTATTGACTTTAAACTACAGATATTATTTAAATATGCCAATGCCTGGGTGGCGGAACTGGTAGACGCAAGGGACTTAAAATCCCTCGGGGCATAAACTCCGTGCCGGTTCGATCCCGGCCCTAGGCAGATTTCATATTCTCTGATAATACCTGCGAAAGGAGGTTAATATGAAAAACAAGATCGCATGGCTTGGGCATTCAAGTTTTAGAATTACAAATGGAAAGGTTATTTATATAGATCCATGGCAGTTAAAAAACCCGGAGCCAAAAGCGGACATCATCCTTGTAACGCATGATCATTTTGATCACCTCTCTATCCCTGACATAGATAAAATAAAAAAGAGCAATACCATCATTGTAACGACTCATTCAACAAAACCTAAATTGAGTGGAGATGTTAGAGCCGTGTCACCCGGCGATAAAATAAAGATAGCTGGTATAGAAATCGAAGCAACTTATGCTTATAACCCGTCAAAACCATTTCATCCGAAGGAAGCAATGAATGTAGGATTTATAATTACCATGAACGGAGAGAGTATATATCATACTGGTGACACGGAGTTTATAAATGAGATGAAATCGATAAAAGCGGATGTTCTATTGGTACCTGTTGGCGGCAAATATACATCTGATGCAAAAGATGCCTCAAAAATAGCAAATACCATAAATCCATCGGTTGCTGTTCCGATGCACTGGGGCACGCTTGATGATGTTGCAGGCAAAGAAGCGGCAGATGAGTTTAAGAAATTGGCATAAACAAACGTAGAGATCTTAAAACAAGAGATATAAAGTGATAGCCGTCTTATAATCCGTAATGGTATATTTGTATACCGACCCTGAAATGCATGTATACTATAATACCGTTAATTTAATGAAGATTTGTTTTGCGAGTCTTGAAAAAATGATTCCATCTATGGATGAATAGCAGTATTCCTTTATGCCATCTTTAGAAGCTGATAAAAATGGTTGACATTTATGTCAATATTTTTAATATAAACTTATAGAAAGGAGGGGCAATATGGAATTAGATTATAAAGATTTGAGGGAGCTTGTTGAAAAACGGGCCGAAGAAAGCAAGGACAAACCTTACATATATTTTTATGATGAGGTTATTAGTTTTACACAGTTTAACGAACGGGTAAATCGCTTTGCAAATGGATTGAAATCAATAGGCGTAAAAAAGGGCGATACTGTACACATCTACATTAACAACTCACCCGAATTCCTTTATGCGGCACTTGCCGCAAACAAACTTGGGGCATTAGCAGGCCCTATAAATTGCTGGTGGAGTCCTGAAGAAGTTAAGTTCCTTCTAAACGATTCAGAGGGTAAGTATCTTATAGTAGAATCATCTTACTATTCCAATGTGGAACAAATAAAACCGGAACTTAATTATCTACAAAAGATCGTTTATCTTGGAGAAGATCATCCGGAAGGGGTTTTTCCCTATAAAGAGCTGATGAAAAATTCTGAATTCCTTGAACCGGTTAATATATCTCCTGATGATGATGCATATCTTTTTTATACATCGGGAACCACGGGTAAACCTAAGGGGGCTTTGCTTACACATTCAAATTCGCTGTACGCGGTTATGGGGGTTAGATCGGTGCTTCACTCTGATGAAGAAAAGGGTGATGAGGTCGCACTTATATTTCTACCTTTATTTCATGTTAATGCAATGATGTCCATGATCAGTGCCCTGTATTCCGGTGTCACGGTAGCATTAAGATTGACATTCTCTGCTTCAGAGTTCGGTGAGGTTGTAGAAAAATATAAAGTAACATTTTTTAGTGGAGTTCCTGCGGTATATAATATACTTATCTTTATTGCAGATGATGTGAAAAAACATGACCTGAGCAGTCTCAAGTTTGGGGTATGCGGAGCAGCCCCTCTGTCTGAAGAAACATTCAAGAAGTTTGAATCAACATACAACATAAAGATCATAGAGGGCTATGGGCTTACAGAAGGCACTGTTGTAAGCACATTAAACCCCTTAAACGGTGAACGTAAAATTGGTTCCATAGGTAATGCCTTGCCCGGACAGGATGTAAAAGTTGTAGATGATGATGGGGCGGAACTGCAGAACAATCAGATCGGTGAGATAGTTATAAAAGGTGGTGCGGTGATGAAGAGATATCATAAGAGGCCTGAAGAAACTGCACAAACAGTTATTGATGGATGGCTGCATACGGGCGATATCGGGTATAAAGATGACGAAGGTTACTTTTATATAGTTGACAGAAAAAAGGACATGATCATACGCGGCGGTGAGAATATCTATCCAAAAGAAATAGAAAATATTCTATTCGAGCATCCAAAGGTTATGGAAGCCGCTGTTATAGGTATTGAGGATAGTGTTATGGGTGAAGAAGGTAAGGCATTTATAGTACTCAAGCCGGGAGAAAACGCAACTGAAGAAGAGATTAAAAGCTATCTTAAATCAAGATTGGCTGAATTTAAAATACCAAAATATATTGAATTTATTGACGATCTACCTAAAAATATTATTGGTAAGGTATTAAAAAAAGAACTAAGGGCAAAGGAAAAAGAGAAAAATATAAAAGCAAAGAAGGCTTAATGAAAGATATCTTACAAAAAGCTGCAAAAGCGATAGTCAATAAAAGACACATCGTGGCGTTCACGGGAGCCGGCGTTTCACAGGAAAGTGGAATCGCAACATTCAGAGATCCCGGTGGGTTGTGGGATCAGTTTGATCCCATAGAGTTTGGCACATTAGAAGGCATCGTTAATCTGATAAAGCATGATCCGCAGAAGCTTATTGATTTCCTTAAAAATTCCATTTCCTCGCTTACAAATGCTAAACCCAATAATGCTCATATAGCGATTGCAGAGTTTGAGAAGATGGGTTTACTTGACGGTGTTGTTACCCAGAATATCGATAACCTTCATCAAGAAGCCGGAAACAAGGATGTATTAGAGGTGCATGGAAACATATATAGATTCAGATGTGCAAAATGCGGTGAAACGGTAAAGCTTACAAAGGATAATTTCATAGGTTTGATGAAAAAAGCGATCATCGAACTCAACACCGGCTCTTTACAGGATGTTATAGACATAATGCCGACGTGCAATAGGTGCGGAGGTAAAATGAGGCTTGACGTTGTTTTATTTGGGGAAGCAGTGCAGATGATACCAGAATCATATAAGGCAATTGAACAGGCATCCGTTGTTCTGATAGTAGGGACGTCTGGTACAGTATACCCTGCATCAGAAATACCAAGATACGGCAAAAGTTCGGGTGCCGTGCTTGTTGACGTAAATCCCAAAGAAACATTTTATGCGGATATTGACAATTATTTTCTGAAGGGTCATGCAGGGACAGTTCTGCCGCAATTATTGGAAGAGGTTAAGACATTGATTCAATACGCATGAATGGAGGCTCATATGGAGCTAAGTTATAATCCAAATAATTCGGTATACCATGTAAGCCTTGATCATTGCTTCAAAATATCACTCAATGGAAATGCGCGTATGATTCTATAGACGATATCTATTTATGGATACTATAGAAAAACTTAAGCTCCTCTCGACAGACGCACAACACGATCTTGCGTGTGCATGCGCAACCGGCAAAGAAGATCGCAGAAAACGCGGGCTTGAGGGCAAGTGGCTTTACCCTGTAACGCTTCCGGACGGCGGGTATTCTATTCTTTTAAAAACCCTGCTGTCCAATGCCTGTTCTAACGACTGCAAATACTGTCCACTGCGATCAGAGGCAAATATCAACCGTTGTACGCTTCTGCCTGAGGAAACAGCGAACATCTTCATGGAGTATAAAAGACAAAAAAAGGTATTCGGTTTATTTTTGAGTTCGGGTGTAATAAATAATCCGGATTATACAATGGATAGAATCAATGCTGTTGCCCGTATTTTAAGATATAAACACAACTATAAAGGGTATATACATCTTAAGATTATTCCCGGCGCTTCTGATGCTGCTATTGAAGACTCTATCTCTCTTGCAAGCGCCGTATCACTAAATATAGAGGCCCCCGGTAATACGCACTTCAAAATTCTTTCTAACAGAAAAAATTTTATGAATGATATTATTCGTCCCATAAAGCTTATGAGTAAGCTTACATCAAGAGGAGAAAGGCTTTCGAAAGTAAAATGCACCACACAGTTCGTTGTTGGAGCTTCTGACGAGACTGATTCGGAGATCATAGATTATGTGTTCGGTTTATATAATCGCTTGAACTTTCACAGGGTGTATTTTTCTGCTTATCAGAAAGGTCTTGGAGCCGGGGATATACCGGGCGAAAGGAAGTTCTTGCTAAATCCTGATGAGCACTTCATGCGGGAGCACCGCCTCTATCAAACTGATTTTCTGATCCGCAGATATGGATTTGGCATTGAAGATATTATTCTGGACAACTATGGCAATTTAAGCCTGGATAAAGACCCGAAAGAAAAATGGGCGGAAAGGCATCAAGAATTTTATCCAGTCAGAATTAACAGCGCCGATAAAGAAGCATTGTTGCGAGTTCCGGGTTTGGGACCAAAAACGGTACAGATGATTCTTAAAGCACGCGTGTCAGGGAAGATAAACAGCCTTGAGAGCCTTGGAATAACAGGTAAAAGGCTTTTAAAGGTAAAAAGATATGCGACTTTTGAGCATTGAAGATCCTTTTGACACGGATACTACTTTTTTTGGGCTGGTTTTTAGCTAATGCTATTTCCCATGCTCTTTCAGGTACTTTTCAAGCCCTTTCAATAGATTGACGAAGTTTGGCTTAATAAGCCCTAAAGATATCTTTGAAACCTCCTGGTTGATCCTGTTTTTCAGCAGGAACGGCACGAGTGGATGTTTGCCAAAATCAACGTCAAGGACGCCCGTAACTTTAATGACCGTATGCTTGCCATCTGTTGTATAAAAATTCTTCCCGTGAGCTGAAACATAATCTTTAAAGATCAATGGCTCAAAATCCCAGATGCATGCATACTCACCGCTGATCCATTCTGCCTTATCGAGCCATGCGATTTCGTTTATATTTAATAATTTATTTACGATCACCGGAAGCTGATACTTACCATACCATTTATTTAAGAGCAAAACCCTGTCTTTTGTTTTTTTTCTTTCAACCATTTCAATCTTTTTTACATTTGGCAGATATTCCACAAGTTTAGAAAGGTCATCTCTTAATGCATTAAACACTACATCAATAGGTATATCCGTTTTTAAAGTATATTCAAAATCCATAAACCCTCCTTTTATTTACAACTGCATATCTTTGCATAGATAATGTTATATAAATAATAAATCTTCTTCAAATTATTTGAATTGTAGATTTGCATCCGTACTGTTGATCACCATATCTTTTGTTATACCTGGTGCAAGCTCTTTTAAAACAAGTCCGTTTTCTGTTACATCCATCACGCATAGATTCGTAATTATCATAGATACACAAGACTTCCCTGTTAGAGGATAGGTAAGTTCTTTAACAATCTTAGACTTGCCATCCTTTGTCGTATGGGTCATCATTACGATGATCCTTTTTACCCCGACTGCAATGTCCATTGCACCGCCAATGCTTGGGACCATGCCTGGTGCTGTCCAGTTTGCAAGATCACCTTTTTCTGAAACCTGATACGCTCCCATAATAGCAAGGTCAAGATGTCCACCCCTTATCATGGCAAACGAGATGTCGCTTGGGAAAAAGCTTGCCCCGGGTATACAGGTTACAGGCTGTTTTGCAGCATCGACAAGGTCGGGATGCTTTTCACCGGCAACTGCGAAACCCGCCATGCCCATAAGTCCATTCTCCGTATGAAAAAATACCGTTTCATTTGTTGGTATAAATTCGAGTACATGGGTTGGAATACCAATACCAAGATTAACAAAAAACCCGTCTTTAACTTCCATTGCAGCACGTTTTGCCATATCCCTTTCATTCATACCAGCGGTCATAGTACTCTCCTTTTACTATTCTATGAACAAATATGCAGGGTGTATGTACAGCATCCGGTTCAATGTTTCCCGGCTCAACAAGCTCCTCAACCTCTGCAATTGTCACCTTAGCTGCCATTGCCATCAGAGGATTAAAGTTTGAACCTGTGTACCTATAAACAAGGTTGCCGTACTTATCGCTCTTGTATGCTTTAACAAAGGCAAAATCGGCATCAAGAGGATACTCCATTACATAATGTTCTCCATTGATTGTTCGTGTTTCTTTGCCCTTTGAAATGAGCGTATCTGCACCCGTTTTAACATAGAATGCGCCAATCCCTGCACCTTTTGCCCTTATCCTTTCGGCAAGCGTACCTTGCGGAACAAGCTCAAGTTCTACGAGCCCTCTCTCATAAAGTTCTTTAAAAGACCTTGTTGCCGTCGGGTATGAACCGATAAACTTTTTAACCCTGCCTGCTTTAAATAGCATTGCAAGCCCGTACTCATTCTCGTCAAGTCTTGAGCCTGGATTGTTGCTTATAACTGTCAAATCTTTTGTACCTTTCTCGTACAGCGCCCTTATAAGGTTCTGAGGTATCCCTGCAAGACCAAAGCCTCCAAACATGATTGTTACGCCGTCATTTACATCCTTTATAGCATCAATAGAGGTTTTATAGGTTTTTTCAATCATATATCCTCTTTAAAATAAAAGTCGGTCATTCTTCCATCCCTCTGTTTTCTAAACATTACCTTTACCCGCATCCCGACTTTAACGCTTTTTATATCCTTTACCTCAACGTTTGACAGGATTGCAGTATCAACACCATCGAGCCTTATATACGCAACAATATAAGGCACCTGTTTTATATAACTTGATGTCCCAAAATAAACGGTTGTATAACTCAATATCTTCCCGGTGCCTTTTAATTCGAGCCATTCTGTCCCTTCATAACAATGAGGACACTGTGTACGTGGTGGACAAAATACCTTGCCGCACACATTACACTTCGTTCCCATAAGCCTTTTATGCTCAAGAATTTCCCTGAAAAATCTTGAGTGTCCGCCATATGAATATCTCATTGTTATCCGCATTGTATCGGGTATTTCAAAAGGTGCATTTATATCTTTATTGTCTAACATATCTTTTTCAAATGTCTTTATAATAGACGCAGGCTTTACACCGATACGATTTGCATTGCGTCTTGCCCATTTTAAAAATTCATTCTTATTCATAGATTGTCCCTCTCAAGTACCAGACACACGGTCCATGCGGCACCGGGTCCTCCAATGCTCTGTACCAGTCCTTTTTTTGCATTTTTAACCTGTCTATTCCCTGCCTCATCCCTGAGATGTAATACGATCTCATTTGTCTGCATGATACCTGTAGCACCAACAGCATGACCGCATCCAATAAGTCCACCACTTACATTAACAGGTAATTTGCCATCCTTTTGTACAATGCCTTCATCAATAAGTCTGCCGCCTTTGCCTTCCTCGCAAAACCCGCAATCTTCATAGGCAATGATCTCTGTACCTGTAAATGCATCGTGCAATTCTGCAAGATCAATATCTTCAACGGGATTTTTTATGCCAGCCATGTCATAAGCTTTTTTTACGGCAATCCTGCTTGATTCAAAGCTGTACAGGTCTTTTCTATTGCCAATAACAGCCCAATCAAGAGCAGCACCAATACCCTTGATCCAGACAGGTGCTTTTTTAAATTTTTCTGCAACACCTTCTGCTGCAAGGATAAGTACTGCAGAGCCTTCTGAATAAAGACAATTGTCGTATCTTTTAAATGGATATGCGATCATAGGCGAATTCATTACATCATCTATGCTGAGCTCAATAGGACTCTGGGCTACAGGATTAAGCATTGCATTTTTATGATTCTTTACAGATACCTTTGCCATCTGGAGTTCTGTTGGACTGCCATATTTTTCAAGATGTGCAATAGTCGTCAGTGCGAATGAACCCGCCGCTGTTCTGCCTGTTGGCTGCTCATAAGTCATATCTGCTGTATACGAAATCGCCTTTAACACCTCAGGACTTGACCTGTCCGATTCATAATCAAAACAATCTGCCGACTTCTCAACCCCTACAACAAGACAAACATCGTAAAGTCCTGATGCAATCTGTGCAAATCCGGCACTTATTGCACTTCCGCCTGTTGCACCGCCAGTTGAAACCCTAATTGCCGGCTTTGGTGCCATACCTATGTAATCATGAACGAACAGATCGGGCTGGAACTGCCTTTCAAAAAAGTCATTATAAATCCCATAAACAACACAATCTATGTCATCCTTTGTAATACCGGCATCATCAATAGCCATTTTTACTGCATCATAAGCCAGCTCAAAATATGTTTTTTCAATCCACCTTGATCTGAACTGTGTAGTGCCTATACCAACAACACCAACCCTTCTCATTATAGCTCCCTCGATACAATAAGCTTTTGAATCTCATTCGTGCCCTGTGCAGAGATCCATGAAAACGCATCCCTCAAATACCTTTCAACAGGATAATCAGAGGTAGCGCCATAAGCACCGAGTACCCGATTCGCAAGTTCCACAGATTTTATAAGCGTCTGAGCTGAATAAAACTTTGCAAGCGATGTTTCTTTTCTATGTTTGATGCCATTATCATGCATCATAGCGGCACGGTACGTAAGCATCCTGGACGCATCAATTTCCGCGAGGAGATCTGCTAATGGGAATGATATTGCCTGATTTTCGATGATTGGCTTGTTACCCACAATTCTCTGTTTAGCAAATCCGGCTGCTGCATCGTACGATGCCCTTGCAAGTCCGGTATAACCTGCTGCAAGGCTTATCCTCGTTGTATTAAGTATCTCAAGAGCGAGTTTTAAGCCTTCGTCCTTATTTCCAATAATATTATTTTCAGGAACAAAAAGATTTTCAAGTACAATATTAAAAGCCCTGTGCCCTTTTAGTCCCATCGTTTCAACGTGGCTTTCAAAAACAAGTCCGTCCGGCTTTCCCTCAATAACAAACCCTGATATACCCCTGCCGCCTTTCTCGGGCGATGTTTTTGCAAACAGAATATAAAACTCCGATATGTCTGCAAATGTAACGAGCCTTTTTTTGCCATTAAGCAAAAATCCGCCATGTGTTTTCGCAGCTGTAGTCTTCATACCCGCCGGATCAGAGCCGGGGCCATCATCCGTAAGCGAGTAGCAGCCAACCATGCCTTTTGCCAGTTTAGGTAAAAAATAATCTTTTTGTCTATCATTGCCGCCGTATAAAAGTCCATACGTAAAAAGCTGTGCAACTTCAACAAGCGGTATCAATGCAGGGCATATATACCCGACCTCTTCTGCAACAATACATGTTTCCAGTGTACTTTGATTCATACCGTCGTAAGCCTTTGGTACAGAAAGGGCTGTAAGTCTTAATGGATTTGCAAGAAGTTTTTTTATGAGCTGCTGAGGAATGACATCATCCTCATCAATCTTTTGTACATGCGGAAGAACTTCATTAGTCATATAATCGTGCACATCATTGCGTAACTTAATCTGCGAGTCCGTTAAAAAGATATCGGTCATAAGTCCTCCTGATTAATTGATTTATCTGTCAATAACAAATAGCTACAGATAAGGCAAGCAGATTACAAAATCTTATCATCGATTTTATCCTTATGATGGGTTGATCAGAGGGTTATCATCTATACTTTCATGTTAACCATAAAATATAATGGAGAATCCTGTGAGTTCGCCGCTTGACAAAACAATTTTCTTTACGTCTACGAAACATAGCCGAAGGATTTGCGGGACACAGGGTTATCAACCTTTTTCAAGTTTACTAAGTATGGAGTCTATTTCGTCCACTTCTTCAGGTTTTTCTGTTTTTGGTCCAGATGGTGCAGCTTTAGCGGATGGCGGAGGTTCGGAAGGCTGAGGCTTGTCTATCCTTGCTTTAGACTGTCCCTGCTGCTCTGTGATTTTAGGTTTCTCTGCGTAATCAATCTGCTCCTTAATATCTTCAGCTGTAAACTTTTTATCCTTTTCTCCCTTATTTAAACCAAGGTCTGATGCGACAGCATCAATAATTTTACTATCGATTTGTTTGGCTTTTAGCAAAAAACCCTCGAATAAAGCATTCGATGAAATAATGTTTATCATCCTCGGTATGCCCTGTGAGTATGTATGTATTTTTACCACAGTATCGTCTGCGAATATGGAATCCTTTGAGCCTGCAAGTGATAGCCTGTGTTTTATGTATGCCTCTGTAGACTCATAATTAAATGATTCCAATTTGTATCTCAGTGCAACCCGCTGGGAAAGGGGTTCATCGAGTTTAAGATTTTCCTCTATCTCGGGTAATCCAAAAAAAACAAAGGTTATGAGTTTTCTATCGGACGCCTCAAGATTCAATAATCCCCTGAATTCCTCCATCATCTCTTTATTTTTCAGCATCTGTGCTTCATCAATTAGAACAACGGCTTTTCTTTTCTGTTCGTATAGCTGCGACAATCTTTCGTAAAGCTGGGACAATAATGTAATCTTATTATCGGAAGGAGCTGAAACTCCGAGCTGCATCGAGATTTTTTTTAGTAACCAGTCTGCCGTTATTCCTGAATGAATAATAACAAGCAGCGCAGATTCATACTCCTCTTCCGGAAGGCTGTCCAACATACGTCTTGCAAGAGTCGTTTTACCAGTACCGATATCTCCTATAAGAATAGCAAGCCCTTTCATGCTATCAACCGTATACATAAGCCTCACAAGTGCTTTTGAATGCTGTGCACTATTATAATAAAACTTAATATCTGGAGCACTTGAAAAAGGTTCTTCTTTTAACTTGTAAAATTCTAAATAATTCATATTATTCCTTTATCAAATATAGGATACCTTTTTCTTTGTTTGTTTTATATTATCTTCTTTCTTATTTTGTATAACCCCGGATTCTTCTATTTTTGTACTCTTATCCGGTAAAGGATTGTATTGCTGTATCGGTTCATTATTAGTACCGCTGTCCGGCATTATGTGATCTTCCGATAGGGTTTCCGGTTTCATGATCGATTCCAGTGTAAAAACTTCTTTTTTTTGTTCTTTGTCATTTTCATGTAAATCGATTTGATCAACTTTTACAAATTCTGACAATTTATTCAGCTTTTCTTTTGCATCTCTGAAACTTTCATCCATTTTACTTACATCTTCATAACTCTTGTAAGCGCTTTTCATATCACCATAAGCCTCATAGGCAAGTGCAAGCTCATAAATCAATCCTTTATTCTCAGGGGATACCCCGCCTTTTGTATCTAACGCCTGTAGATAAGCATCTATTGCCTTCCCGGGCAAACCTTTACCCATATAACTCATGCCGAGCATAATAAGTCCATCCGCCTTCTTTTGCGGCGAGCCGATGGCAATGTTAAACTCATTTATAGCTTCATCTATTAATCCCATTTCTTTATACGCAATACCAAGGTTGTAATGTGTTTCTGCGTCTTCCTTATCAACCGTTTTTTCTACACCTCTTTTAAAGGCTTCGAGTACCTCTTCCACACTCACCTGCTGCTCTTCCTCTTTTATGGCAGCCGGCTCTTCCGATGATGCAGCAGTTTGAGATAATTCGTTCTCAAGTGCTTGCGCCAGATCAAAAAGCTCATCAGAAGAAGACACGGAAACAACATGCCGGGCTTCGTACCCTATAAAAGGCTCTCCTTCCTCTATAACAGTTTGCTCTTCTGGAACGGTTTTTTCTTTGTCAATGATATCATTATACATAGCCTTAGAGCGTTCTTCATTCGGATACGCAGTCATGATTTTTTCAAGTATATGTTTGGCCTCGGTTAACAGCCCTTGCTGTCTATAAAATTCTGCCTCATCTAATGAATCAAGGATATCTATATTTGATCCATGATCTAATGCATCACTTCCAACTTCCGGCTCTTTTAAGTTAACGATATCGGCAGAACTTACAGCTCCTATTTCTTTAAGCTCATCTTCTGAAAAATTAAAATCGACTTCTTCTCCAGGTTTATTATCCCCGGCTGTTTTTTGTTCCTGATGTATATCGCTAAACTCAGGCGTAAATTCGATCTCTTCGGGTATGGGAAGTGATTCTTCGATAAGATGCTGCGGCTGTTCTGAAGCATGGATAGATTGTTCGTTCATATTATTTTCAATCCGATTAGCGATATCTTCCATTTGTTTTACAGGTGCTTCATTATGATCGATTTCTACTTCAAATTCTATATCGGTATTAATATCTTTTGATTCAACAGAGGATGATTGTTTCTGCTCCTTTGATATCTGTTGAGCAGTCTCCTCTTTAATTTTTAGCTCTTTCTGTGTTTGAGTAGATCTTTCAATCTCGATATCTTCTGTACCCGGATTGACCTTTTCAACTTTTGTCTTTTCTGATCCGTCTTCTTTTCCTGATGGTGAACTAAATCCTGCCAGTGCCCTTAATAGATCATTTTCAGGGTCGTTTTCAAGGGCCCTTCTTACATACTCCTCTGCTTTATCTATATCTCCATCATTAATAAAGACATTATAAAGTTTTTCCGCAATTCCGGATGCTTCTATAAACTTTTTTCCCTGTATGTAGAGTTCAAAAAGTTCTATAAGTGCTATTCTATTACCAGAACTTATTGTAAGGATTTGATTTAATTTTTCTATTGCCTTTGCGTTTAAACCATAACGCTTGTACACCTGAGCCTCGGAAAAAAATTTCTCTATATCTTCGCCGGATAAAGATGTTCCGCTGCCTTTTTCTGTATCCTCAGTAACTTTTTTTTGCTTAATATCATCCGCTTGTTTTATCAAATTGTCTGCAGCGGGTTTTAGGGGTTCTCTTGATTCAATAGGCTCTGCGTGTATCTCTGTATCCGCTTCCGGAGATGAGTTTTTGGGCAGGCTGCTTCCAATAACAGTCTGGAGAGCTTGTTCATCAGAAGGATCAAGTTCCAAGACCTTTTTATATATATCCACCGCTTCATTTTTTAAGCCTTCCTTTGTATAAAGCTTTGCAACTTCTTTGTACGCGTTGATAGCAAGTGGATACTTTTCTAATGCTGCATAAGCCTTTGCAAGGGCGAGGAGTACTTCTGAATCGGATTTACTTAAGTTTATAATTTCCTTTACCTTTAGAAGTACTTTCTGATAATCACCTCTTTTAAGGTAAAGTTTTATCAATTGTTTTAACACACTTATTTCACCGGGCTTAACAATCAACATTTTCTCATACACGGTTATCAGATCTATTACTTTTTTAGCTTCTATTAATTTTTGTGCGATATTTGAAAGTTCCGTGTACGCTTTATCTTTCATTCCGTTTTTAATGTACAGCTCTGATAGCTTCATCTTGCCTGCAAGATTTGACGGCTCAATTTCCGTTAATCTCTGAAGAATCTGTAAGGCCTCTGTTATTTTACCCTCTTTCTCGTATAGCGCAATTGCGGTTTTATAGTGTGACATTGCATCCGCACCAAGATTTTTCTTGGTAAACAACTCCGCAAGTTTCATATAAATTGTGGGGAGTGTCGGATTTATACTCATGACCTGTCGATAAACAGCTATAGCCTTATCGTAAAAGCCGTTTTGCTTAAATAGATTGGCTGCAAAATCATAGTACTTTACAGCCTCTTCTTTTTGTTCCAATTTTAAGAATAGTTCCGCAATCTTTAAGGCAACCTGATTATTTTTAGGATCAGCCTCAAGAATCCTTTGCAAATCTTTTATAGCTTTATCAAACTGATTCTTGGCTATAAATTTATTTGCGCTATCCAATAATTTATTTTTATCTAAAGCAGCCAACAAGTCTCCTTATCGAATCGTTCCAATAATAGATATAACTTACATGTCGGTAATTGTCAAACCTGTGCAAGCATCAATAAAAGTTATAAAGTTGAAAAATCAGAGAAATAAGTGTCCCCTTAGAAAGTAATAAGGACTAGTGCATCCGATCTGCAATCCTTGATCAGGGACAGACTATCGCGTCTGTCCCTGATATCCTCACTCTAACATACTGACTGCTTGTTCTATACGTTCAAGCCCTTTTTTAATAGTATCAAGGGATGTGGCATATGATAGCCTTATATTTTCTTCTGCTCCGAATGGTGCACCTGGAACAACGGCAACCTTTACCTGATTAAGCAAAAAATCAGCAAAATCAAAAGAATCTTTTATAATCGTGCCTTTAAATTTCTTACCATACAAGGCACTTATATTAGGGAACGCATAAAATGCGCCCTTCGGTGTAATACATTTTATACCTTTTATCTTGTTTAATCCGTCCACGAGATATTTTCTTCTTTTATCGAATTCGTTAACCATCTTGCCAACAGAATCTTGCGGGCCTCTCAATGCCTCTGCACTTGCTTTCATTGCAATAGATGTTGGGTTGGATGTGCTCTGGCTCTGAATATTCTTCATTGCCTTGATGATTTCTTTTGGACCAGCGGTAAAACCAATCCGCCATCCTGTCATAGCATAAGTCTTGGATACACCGTGAACGAGTAGAGTCCTTGATTTCATGTCTTTTGCCTGAGCAATTGTAGAAAATTTCTCTCCGTCATAGATAAGCTTTTCATATATATCATCCGTAACGACAAAAATATTATGTTTTTTTACCACCTCTGCGATTGCTTCAAGATCCTTCTTTGGATAAACAGCACCCGATGGATTACCGGGGCTGTTTATTAATAGAATTTTTGTCTTTTTTGTTATCGCTTTTTCTACCGCCTCCGGTTTTAATGCAAAATTTTCTTCTTCTTTTGTTTTCACAAATACAGGGATGCCGCCAGCAACACCGAACATTTCAGGGTAAGAAACCCAGTATGGCGTAGGGATTATAACCTCATCCCCGGTATTGATCATAGCAAGTGCTATATTGAACAATGCGTGCTTTGCACCAACAGATACTATGATCTCATCTCTTGTGTATTCAAGTCCATTGTCACGCTTAAATTTTTCTATAACAGCATCCTTTAGCTCCGGGATACCATCAACAGGCATATACTTCGTGAACCCCTTTTTGATTGCATCTATAGCTGCTTCTTTTATATTCTCAGGGGTATCAAAATCAGGCTCACCTGCCCCAAAACCAACAACATCGATGCCCTGTGATTTTAACTCTTTTGCCTTTGTATCAATAGCTAATGTAGCCGACGGCTTTATTGCTTTAGCCCTTTCAGATAACATATATCCTCCTTTATTTGTATAATTTTTATTCCCATGAAACTATATCCGATTTCCGCTCTTTCATTTTTTTATTAAATTCTTGAACAACAACATCCGGGGCAAGTCCCTTTACCGATCCTCCGAGTGATAGAATTTCCTTTATGATCGTTGAGCTTATAAAAGAATACTTATCCTCCGTCATCATAAAAACTGTTTCTATATTTCCACTCAAATTCTTATTGGCGAGAGCCATTTGAAGCTCATATTCAAAATCGGTGACAGATCTTAATCCTTTCAATATAACTTCTGCTTTTTTTGCCTTGACATAATTAATGAGCAGGCCATTAAACGGCTCGGTTGTTACACGCTTTTCTTTTTTAAAGAGCTTTTTGATTATATCTATACGCTCCTCTGATGAAAAGAAAGGTTTTTTCCCGGATGAATTACCTGCAACTGCAATAATAATATTATCAAATATCTCCAATCCGCGTTCAACAATATTTATGTGTCCAAAGGTGATCGGGTCAAAAGAACCCGGGTATACTGCTATTTTAGCCATTCCTATTGCCTCTCATCATTGTTATACGGCTATCTCCATACTTATAGGTTTTTATTGTATGACTTCCGACGGTATCCTTTATAGATTCTTCGTTATACCCGGCGTGCTCAATACCGATTATATAGCTTTTATTCATAATGTTACTGTTCAGCAACTTCATTAAAATATTTCCATACACATCTTTCTCGGCATAAGGTGGATCAATATAAACTATATCAACATTGATGCCTTTATTCTTAATATGATCAATGGCATCAAAAGCATCCTTTTTCATAACTGTATATAAATTGTTGTCTGCCATTGCAAGGTTTTTAGACAATAATGTTACTGCCCTTTCTGCTTTTTCCACAAACCATACAAAACCCGCACCTCTACTTAATGCTTCTATACCCATTGCACCCGTTCCTGCAAACAGATCAAGAAATATTGCATCTTCTATACTATGTCCTATGATATCAAAAAAAGCCTCTCTTACCTTTGAAGACGTGGGCCTTATAGAATCATCCTTTAAAGTCTTTATTCCCCTGCTCTTATATTGTCCGGCTATTATTTTCGTGGTAAAGCCTCTTCCATTTCAAGTTTATCCTCCTCATTTGAGCGGCGGCGATCAGAATTCCGGACGATGTCTATAGTCTCTGCAATAACATCAAGAGATGGATCCGATTTATACGATATGGACAGCCTTTTTATCCGTTCCAGCAATTGCGGGATATATTTCATAAACCTATCGTTTCCTTTTACAATTTTTATATATCTGAATCTACCCGCAGCCTTCAACATTCGCTGGATGCTTATGAGTGTGAAAATATCTTTAAAGCCGCTATGCGCATAAGCATTTTTGTAAACATAGTAATCAACCATCTCATCTACAGCATCATCAGTAAGCTCAACATACGCATCTCTCAATAATGATGCTAGGTCATAGTGCGGCGGACCTATCAATGCGTCCTGGAAATCTATCGTGTAAATTTTCTTATGAAAATACATGAGGTTCCTTGAATGATAATCTCTGTGAACAAATGTGTTTGAGTATCTTTCAAAAAGCACTGAAAGCCCGTGAAAAAGTCTCTTTAACTTAGCCATGATATTTGGAGGCAGCTCTACGCCTGCCTTTTCAATCTCATATTCTATAAAATGATTAAACTCAAACTCGTAAAGATTGCTATTAAATCTGTTAGATCTTGCATAGCAGCCATCCGGGACATTGCTTTCTTTTACCTGGAACTTCCGCATCATATCTATTGCATTTTTGTACAATTCGGCGGATGAGCCATCTTTATTGACGATATCACCAAGCATGGTATTCCCGAGGTCCTGAAGGATCAGCATACTATTTGATTTGTTCGTATAATAAATGGAGGGCACATTTACATGCCATTGCAAAAGATACTTATGAATATTTATGAAAGGTAGTTCTGCAAAACCTTTTGAATGCTGTGCGATCTCCTCGGATACGATAGCTTTATCGGTCACTGCATTAACCATCACTATGTAGCTCTTATTTTTATCCGTACTGCATCTATAATAGCTTCTGTTAGATGCATCACCTAAAAGTTTATTTATGGACACAACAGAACCGATTTTAGACTCTTTGAATAAAAGCTCTATGTCTTTAATTATACCATCCATAGCATTGTCTATTTAATAATGTGTTACCAAAAAAATTGCAATAGGAAAACCTGCTTGCTTAACGCCGAGACGGACACCGGATTCCGCGTACCCGGTGCACGGTAGACTCCATCAATCTTGTTCCTGCCCTGATCTGAAATACGGGCAATTAAACGGATAGGTGCAGTCCATCATAATACAAATAGAACTGTTACACGATTGGCTTTAATTTATGACTACCTTGTGATACTATTTAAAAAATTACATCAATGAGGGTTGGTTGTAGCTTAAAGGAAAAATATGGCGGATAATAAAAAATATGTGGAACTGCTCTGGGCGGAGAAATATGATAAATATGAGAAAGGCGAAAAGACGCCTATAGAAAAGCCGAATCTGCCGTTTCAGGTCGTAGAAACAATCAATGAACCAAGGGCAAAGGATATGTCCGGCGGGCTTTTTAGTAAAAATGATTACCCTCAAAATTATCCTAAAGACTGGAAGAACCTTCTCATCTGGGGAGATAATAAACTTGTGATGTCATCGCTCATAAAGCAAGGCTGGGCAGGGAAGGTAAACCTCATTTATATTGACCCACCGTTCTTTACTCGTTCGGATTTTACCGTAAAAACTAAGCTCGGCGATGAAGAGATAGAAAAAGAGCCGTCTATTATTGAAGAACGGGCTTATAGAGATACATGGAGTGATGGTATCGCCTCATACCTCAAATACATGTACGAGCGCCTGGTTTTGATGAGGGAACTGCTCTCCGAAAACGGCTCTATCTATGTGCACCTTGATTGGCATGTAGGACATTATGTCAAGGTTATGATGGACGAGATCTTTGGACCAGATACGTTTATCAATGAAGTTATATGGCAAAAAGTTAGAGCATCTAAAGGGCAATCTAAAGGATTTGGAATAGTCCATGATTCAATTTTTTTGTATAGTCGGAACTATGGCTTTGTTTTTAATAACCTTCGAATTCCACATGCGAAAGAGCGATTAGAACAACATTATACTTATGTTGATGAAAACTCTGGAAGGCGATATCAATTGTGTGATTTTACGCAAAAAGGACCAGGGCCAGCCCGTAAATTCGGAAATAAAACACTTGAGCCCCCGGTAGGTAAACATTGGATATGGTCACAGGAGAAGATAGAGACAGCAATGGAAGAAAATTTAATTGTTTTTACTTCAAGGGGTACACCACGATTGAAACGATATCTTGATGAAGTACAGGGCAATCCACTTGAAGATGTATGGACAGATATAGCACCTATAAATTCACAAGCAATAGAACGGTTAGATTTTGACACACAAAAGCCCGAAACCTTATTGCAACGTATTGTCCTTGCTTCCTCTAACCCAGGCGATATTGTTGCTGATTTTTTCTGCGGCTCAGGTACAACACTAGCAACGGCTGAGAAGCTTGGCAGGCGCTGGATTGGTTCAGACCTTTCCAAGTTCGCCATACAGGTAACGAGGAAAAGACTTTTGGATATCCATAATTCAAAAGAATTACAAGAAGAGTCGGAAGGAAAATACGGCAAACCATCCCGCCCATTTGAGCTCTGGAATATAGGCAATTATGAAACTGTTTATTGGCAAGAGAAGCAGGATGAATACCTTACCTTTATGCTCAAGCTCTATCAAGCAGAGCCTTCAACTGGATTCAGATACCTTCATGGAAAAAAAGGAAACAGGGCAATTCATGTCGGGCCTTTGAATGCTCCTGTTACTATGGAAGAGCTTGAGAAGGTCGTAATCGAATGCAGGTCTAATAATTTCAATAAAGCAGATGTGCTCGGCTGGGAATGGGCTTATGATGTAAATGAACTTGCAAAAAATCTGGCAAAGAAGAATGGAGTTGATTTAACGCTTGTCCAAATACCTTCTGTGAATGAGATAAAATCAGCCCTTGTGGGTTTTGACTTGCAATTATTGAAAGTGCCGGATGAAGTGGTTGAGAAAGCGCTTTTAAAGCATGTGAAATTTGCAGAGGTAGCGTATCTCGAGATAGAAACCAAGATAAAAGCAAGCAATGTAACGCTTATGATTACGGACTTTCAGTTGCCTCCGACAGCGGAACTTGCAGAGATTGCAAGTAAGATAAAGGATTCCAGAGGACTGATAGACTACTGGGCGGTTGACTGGGATTACAAAGGCGACACCTTCCATAACCAGTGGCAGAGCTTCAGGGTCAAAAAGAACCCAAAGGTAGACTATCAAGCAGAGCACAAGTACGATTCAAACGGAGAGTACCAGATCATGGTCAAGGTCGTAGACGTATTCGGTAACGACACGAATAAAGTGATGAAGGTAAAGATAAAATGAGAAAAAAACTTCCGCAAGATATAAAAATAATTCTCCATGAGGTACAAAAGATACTTAAAAAAGTCTATGGTGAGAACCTAAAAAAAATTATCCTCTATGGCTCTTACGCTCGTGGTGATTTTACCAATGGCTCTGATATAGACCTTATGATCCTTTTAAAGGACATGAAAGATCCCATGAATGAACGAGAAAAATATTTTAATGAGATATGGGAACTGGACCTAAAATACGATACCTTGATATCCATAATTCCGCTCAAGGAAGAGGAATACAAAACCAGAAAATTGCCCGTAATCCTCAATGCAAAACATGAGGGGGTTGTTTTATGAGAGTTGAGGAAATTTCAGACCTGATCAAAAAAGCTGAAGAAAGTCTTGATGCTGCAAATCATTTATTAAAGGCTGGACATCCCGACTTTGCTTCCAGCCGTTCTTATTATGCTATGTTTTATACAGCAGAGGCAATCCTATTGACAAAAGACCTCTCGTTTTCCAAGCATAAGGCCGTTATATCAGCTTTTGGCAAAGAATTCGTTAAAACTGGGCTAATCTCTTCCACTCTTCATAGAAGTATTTCTGATGCCTTTGATATACGACAAACAGGAGACTATGGCCCAATAGGCTCAGTTAGCGAAGAAAAAGCTGCCACACTAATCAAACAAACTGAGGAGTTTATTGATACAGTAAAAAAGTATTTAAGAATAAAAGGATACGAGCTTTGAAATAGGGCAGAGGGCGAAAAAATTAAAAGCAGAGATGGATAAACATAATTGAGGTTCTTAAAAACTGAATTAAAATAAAAGAGGTTAGAATTATCTAATGATTGCCAAGATATTTATAAGTCATAGTGTTGCGCCACAGGAATTGGCGTTTGTAAATGGTGTTGCTGACGCTGCTGCACAGAGACAGGCAGTGCCGCTGATACCTGATCGCGCATGGAACCCGTCGGCCGAAGTCCTGCCAAACCGGATCACCGGACAGATTAAAGATGCCGATTATGTTGTTGCAATAGCAAGCAGTTATGGGCAGCATTTGGCATGGCTGAATCAAGAAATTGCCTATGCTAAACAGGTTTTAAAGCCTTTGTTAATCGTTGCCGATGCTGAAATTGCAATTGCTCAAGGTTTTGATCTGATCAGGATAGATCGTGCAAATCCAATTGCTACACTTGCACTGGTCAGCAATAAAATTCAGATGCTGGTAAACGACAAACAGGCACAGTCCTTGCTAAAAGGGCTTGTAATCGGAGGGTTAGTTCTTTTATTCTTAAAAGGTTTAAAAGGGCAATAAATTATGCAAACATTAGATATTACGAAGATATATTCTGTCAAAGAGCAACAGGAACAATATACCCGCATCTTAAAGGAATCAGAATATGCAGATATTTTCTCAGAAATAGAAGCTTCAATTGAATATGATGATTTTCAATTTGCCTACCTTTCTCAGCTTTATACAATCGAGGTACCTAATTCAGTGGTGTCTTTTATCCATGAACATCCTTATGTTTATGAAGTTCTTTTCAAAGCCCCTGACCACATCAAGCAAATCTTCGGTAATGTTGCTCTGAATCTCGAACTGTATCATGATCCAGAAGAAGACTACGCAGGTTTTTTTATTATTATAAACACCCAATTACCTCCTGAGGAATCTTTAAAGCTATTGGATCAATTAGATGATGAATGGTGGCTGACTATAGACGATAACATCAGCAACATTCTTGAAATAATGGTGAGATGAACATGAGTTTTAACTGGAAACTGTATGTAGATTTGGCTGACGAGCTTGCTTCTTATAAAACGAACAACCATTTGCAGGAAGCCTGTCTGCGCTCATCAATTAGCCGGGGATATTACGGAGTGTATTGTACGGCAAGAAATTTTCTCATCCGTCAAGGCAACTCAATCCCTAAAGCTGATTCGCATAAATATGTGCGTGAAGAATATCAGAAATCACAGGATTGGAGAAGAAAGAAGATAGCTAAGAATTTACACCGTTTATTAAATGAGCGAAAAGATGCAGATTATGAAAATTCATCAAATATAGACGTGAAAAGAGTGCAGATAGCATTATCTATATGTAGACAGACTCTGGCAGTATTACATCAGATTGGTGCAAATTAAAATGAATCCCACTGAACTTCTGCATCCCAACAATAGACAGCCAAGCAAGGCATATCTGGTAAACGAGCTTCGCAAGGCTGTGTTTGCGTGGAGGCAGCAAGGCTATCAAGCTGCTACACCAACGACAAAAAGGCTTTTGCAGTTCTGGTTTCAAGAAGATCATCTTCTGAACGATGAGCCGTATCAGTTATGGTTTTGCCAGCGTGAGGCGATTGAAACGCTTATCTACGTTTATGAAGTCATGAAGAAAATAAACTTCATAGACATGGCAAAAGATTTCGGTTCAGGACAAATATATGGTTACGATCCTTCTAACGATCAATACCCTCTCTATGCCTTTAAGATGGCAACCGGCTCAGGGAAAACATACGTAATGGCCTTGAGCATTCTATGGCAGTATTTTAATCATAAAAAAGAAAACAAAGACGACTACACATCTAAGTTTTTGCTGATAGCCGGAGAGAAAAATATCATCTATGACAGGCTTACAAGGGATTTTAAAAGTGGAAAAATATTCAGAGAACTGCCGATCATCCCTACTGAATGGATGGAGGGATTCGATCTGGAAGTAATTCTCAAAGAAGACCCTATCCATGTTATTCCCGAATCGGTTTTATTCTTAACGAACATTCAGCAGTTGCAAGAAAGGAAAAATACAAGAGAGGAAGTTTCAATATATGTAAATCAGGTTATGGAATTGCAAGAGGTTTACAATGTAAATGATATTTATCAGGAAAACAGGATAAAAGAAGTCCTTACATCCTGCCCGAACATAGCAATACTGAAAGATGAAGCGCACCATATCTATAGCTTTGAGAAGAAATGGAAACAAATTCTTATAGAGCTTCACAAAAGTCTTAAATCTCAATTCGCTCAAGGTGTAAATATGGAACTTGACTTTTCTGCAACCCCTAAGAATGAAAATGGTGCTCTATTCCCGTGGATCATTTCCGACTTCTCACTGAAAGAAGCCATTGAAATGAATATTGTAAAACGGCCATTAAAAGGAGTGCTCAAGAACGCAAAAGAGATTGCTTCTAAAAAGAGCGTTGAAAGATACAGGGCATGGATAGATGCCGGTATAAAAAGATGGAGAGAATATAAAAAGGCATTGAGTCCGCTATCTAAAAGGCCTGTTTTGTTTTTCCAATGTTCCGAGAACGAGGAAGCTGATGAGGTGTTTGAGTATGTAAACTCTCTTAGGGACCTAAAAGACAAAGTATTATTGATACATACGGATAGTACAGGAGAAGTGACAAAGAAGGATCTGCCGCAGGCAAGGGAATTTGCAAAAAACATAGATGATCCTGAAAAAAGCCCCTATGAAGTGATAATAAGCACAATGATGCTCAATGAAGGCTGGGACGTGAGGAACGTCAATGTTATTGTGGGTTTAAGACCGTATGGCTCTAAGCGAGAAGTTTTACCGGAACAGGTCATCGGAAGAGGTCTGAGAAAGATGTTTCCCGAAGAAGATGCAAATGTGGACAAATCCATAAATGTACTCGAAGTCATTGGCCCTGCAGGATTAACAGATATTCTTGAAGAATTGGAAAAACAAGAAGGCATAAAGTTTAACGAATTCGATGCAGGAAAACCACTTAATCTGACCACAATATTTGTAGATGAAAACAAGCTGGATAAAAATATTGAAATACCAATCTTGAGCCGGAGAATGATCATAAGAGAGTTCTATCTGGATGATGCAGCAGTTGATAGTCTGCCTGCATTGGCAATTCCTTTAGAGAATAAGATCCTCGAGACAGAATATATCGCTGTAGATATGCTCAATGGCAGAGAAGTTATAAATAGGAAATGGGAACTCCCTGTCCCTCGAGATCCCAAGAGTGTGATTGCTTATTACACAGACAGGATATTGAAAGAGCTAAAAATCGGCGGTGCCTTTGATAGTTTTTATCCATTAGTAAAAAAGTATGTATCAGAGAAATTATTCAACGAGAAGATTAATTTCGCTGACCCAAGAGTACTTTATAATTTGAGTTCTCCAGAGGTGCAAGAGAAGCTCATGCAGTTATTTGTAAATGCATTTCACGAGCTGAGGTTTACTGAAAGAGAACCAGAACAAAGTGATATTATAAAAATATCTGCTACGGCACCTTTTCCATGGACAAAATTAATATTCCCTGCAGATAGATGCATTTTCAACTATGTTCCATGCGACAACGATTTTGAGGTAGATTTTGCCAAATTTTTAGATAAAGCAGAAGATGTAAAAGCTTTTGCCAAGATTGTTTACAAAATCCCTTTCTTTGTAGAGTACAGGGATTCTAAAGGGAATCTTAGGAATTATCATCCTGATTTTGTAGCGGTAAACGATAAGGATAAACACATAATAGTTGAAACAAAGGGGTTAATAGACATTGATGTTGAGCATAAAGATAAAAGGATTAAAATATGGTGCGAGGATGCAACCAACTTAACCAAAGAAAAATGGTCATTCGTACGGGTTAATCAGCAAGATTTTGAGAAGTATAATTTTCAGAATCTTAGCGAACTTGTGGATACAGTTAAGAAATAAGAATAAGATATCGAATAAAACATACCTGTCCATTTATTATAAAAACTAATAAGGAAGATTTATAGTTCGTTGCGATAATTATGAATAATAACTTAAAAGCAGTACTCCTGCTTGCGTTCGGCGGACCGCAGTCCATGGATGAGGTTGAGCCTTTTTTAAAGGCACTTATGGAAGGCAGGCAGGTGCCGGACCGGCAGATAGAGGCGGTCAAAGAACGGTACCGGTTGATCGGCGGCGGTTCGCCCCTGAAGTCTATAACCGCGATGCAGGCCAAAGGCCTTGAAGCCGCATTACATCAATCCGGTCCTTTCTACCGGGTCTTTACGGGCATGAGATATACGGAGCCTTCCATAGACTATGCTGTGAAGCAGATCGTTTCGCTGGGTATCCATGACCTTATTGCTTTGCCGTTATCCCCTTATTACAACAGTGCAAGCACGGGGAAGTATCTGCAGAGGCTTGAACAGTCCCTCGCAGGGACAGACGTGCAGGTCAAGATTATAAAAAGCTACCATACCAACCCGCTTTTTATTAAAGCCGTGGAGCAAACCATCTCGGTTACCGTAAAGGACATTGACAACCCGTTTATCATTTTCAGCGCCCACAGCCTCCCTGTTGCGACTGCAGCGGCAGACGGCTATGTGGAACAACTCGAGCAGACATTGAAATTGATTTTGGAAGACATATCTTTACCTGCATATGCCCTTGCATTCCAGAGCAGGGGGATGACCGGCGGAGACTGGCTCGGACCGGATGTGAAAGATGTTATGGACAGGTGCGCACGGAATAATAAAAAAAATATTGTTGTCGTGCCTTACGGCTTTGTGTCGGATCACGTGGAAACACTGTATGATATCGATATCGTTTACAAGCACTATGCCGGTTCACTCGGCTTGAACTTCGTACGAACGCCGTCACTGAACACAGCAGAGCTGTTTATTCAGGCACTGAAGGATGTGGTAATAAAAATATGAAAAAAAATATTGTGATAATAGGTGCGGGTATTTCAGGTCTTGCATCCGCGTTCAGGCTGAGTAAGTATGAGGAGAGCACAGGTGCCGGCCTTGATATAGTAATTGTTGAAAAAGGGAATCGCATAGGCGGAACGATACTGACGGAAAGAACGAACGAATTTGTTATAGAAGGCGGGCCTGATTGTTTCTATACTGAAAAACCTGATGCATTAAAACTTGTGAAAGAACTCGGCATATCGGACAGACTCATAGGGACAAACAATAATAATCAGGGCACTTTTGTCCTGTGGAAGGACAGACTTCATAAGCTGCCGGAAGGCGTTATACTTATGATACCCACGCGATTTACTTCATTCGCTACAAGCTCTCTGTTCTCTTTAAAAGGTAAATTAAGAATGGGCATGGAGCTGTTTGTTCCGGGACGGAAAGACGGTATTGATGAAAGCCTCTCGGAATTTACGATCAGAAGATTTGGGAAAGAAGCACTGGACAGGCTCGCAGAACCGCTTGTTGCTGGGATTCATGCGGGAGAGCCGGATACGATGAGTGTTAGAAGCAGTTTTCCAAGATTCATAGAGATGGAAAAAAGGTATAGAAGCCTGATCCTTGGCATGTTAAAGGCACGAAAGATGATGCAAAAACATTCCGGCAATAAATCCATTTCAATGTTTATGACAATGCAAACGGGTCTTAAAGAAATCATTGATAAACTTTATGAACAGATGAAAGGCGTGACAATACAAACTGGAGTTTATGCACAGGATATTGAAACCGACAACCATGGCAATTACGGCGTAAAATTATCAGATGGAAAAATTATTTACGCGGATGCCGTTATCATTGCAGCACCAGCTTACTCAGCAGGCTTGCTGCTAAGAAACCTGAATAAAGAATTATCGGAGCTCCTCATATCAATACCATACGTGTCGACAGCAACAGTATCTCTTGCCTACAGCAGGTATGATTTTAATCATCCGTTAAACGGTTTTGGTTTTGTTGTTCCAAGAAAAGAAAAAAGAAACATCATGGCCGGTACGTGGACGAGTTCAAAATTTTCTTACAGGGCACCTGCAAATACAGTGCTTATAAGATGTTTTGTGGGAGGTGCCGGGAATGACGGGATAGTTTTCAAACCGGACCATGAACTTTTAAAACTCATTCAAACAGATCTAAAAGACATTATGGGTATAGAAGCAAAACCAATATTGACCCGTATCTACAGGTGGGATAAGGCAATGCCGCAGTATACAATAGGACACGAGGAAAAGGTAAAAAGTATAGAGCAATACACATCCAATCTCAGGCGTATTTACTTAAGCGGCAGTGCGTATCACGGTATTGGTATAAGTGACTGCATAAAAAGCGGGTATAAGGCATCGGAGGATGCGTTTAAGGATTTGTTTTGACCGCAGTGTTTTTTTGGGAGTAAAGGTAGGGTTATGTCAGAGCATATAGATCCAGTTTGTGAAATGACTGTAGATGAAGAAACATCCGCAGGTTCTTATGATTACGAAGGTAAAACATATTACTTTTGTTCGGAGTCATGTATCAAAAGATTTAAGTCGGACCCGGAATTTTTTTTAAAACCTCGCAATGCAGATGTAAAGATCCCGCTGCATAAAGATAGAAAACCAACCGGTATTATTAAAACGGTTGTGTTGCCGGTTGAGGGAATGTCATGTGCATCCTGTGTTTTAAAGTTAGAAAAATCCCTGTCAAATCTTAATGGTGTAAGTCTTGCAAATGTAAACTTTGGTACCGAAAAAGCTATTGTAAAATACGATCCAGGACTTCTTGATATGGATGATTTTAAAGCGGCTGTTGAATCAGCTGGTGCGTATAAGTTGATCCAGACAGAGGGTGAGAACGGGAATGATAAAGAAGAAGAAATAAGGCATAAAGCCTTTAATACACTAAAGTTGAAATTTATATTCAGTTTTCTAATTGCCATTATCACCATGACGCTCGGCATGAGAGAAATGATCCCGGTCTTCAATAAGATTCCATCTGTTTATGATACACTGATAAACTATACGATGCTTATTCTGACAACCCCTGTTCTATTCTGGGGGGGTGAACAATTCTTCAGGGGTGCTTATGCAGAGGCAAAACACTTTTCATCAAATATGGATACACTCATAGCTCTTGGTACATCGGTTGCTTATGCATACAGTGCGTTTGTCACATTTTTCCCCGCATCAGCCGGTTCACAAAGGTATGTATATTTTGATACGACAGCATGGATCATAGCACTCATATTACTCGGCAGATTACTTGAGGCATATTCAAAAGGTAAAACTACCGGTGCTATAAAGGCTCTCATGGCGTTAAAACCAAAAACAGCAAGGCTTATAAGGGATAATCAAGATATAGAAGTACTTGTGGATAAAGTTAACATGGATGACCTGCTAAGAGTAAAACCCGGAGATAGTATTCCGGTCGATGGTGTTATAGTAGACGGAAGCTCTACTGTTGATGAATCCATGCTTACAGGCGAGAGCATGCCTGTAGAAAAAAATAAGGATGCTGCTGTATTTGCAGGCACTATTAACACGTCCGGCAGCTTTGTTATGAAAACTTCAAAGATAGGTACCGATACTGCCCTATCACAGATCATAAGGATGGTCTCAGAGGCTCAGGGCTCTAAAGCACCCATCGAAAGATTGGCAGATAAAATCTCAAGCTATTTTGTTCCTGTTGTAATAAGCATGTCTATCTTAACAGGCATTTCATGGTATGTATTATCTTCTCAAAACTCGATATCCCTTGCACTAACAAACCTCATATCCGTCTTAATTATAGCGTGCCCCTGCGCACTAGGCTTAGCCACGCCAACTGCCGTTATGGTTGGCATTGGCAAAGGGGCACAGCAAGGCATACTTATAAAAGGCGGGGACCGACTTGAAAAGGCTTATAATATTAGCACCGTAATCTTTGATAAGACAGGAACACTTACACAGGGTAAGCCTGTTGTGACGGATGTTGTGCCAGTAGGTATTGATGAATATACACTGCTATCATACGCCTTATCGATAGAATCATTATCAGAGCATCCCCTTGCACAGGCAGTAGTCAGGTATGCGAATGACAGAGGCGTACAGCCAAAACGGGTAGATGATTTTAAATCACAATCAGGTATAGGGGTGTCCGGCATTATGGAAGACAGGCTAATCTCCATAAAAAAACCATCCGATGATACGGGTAAAGAGCTTGCGGTACAGGGAAAAACGGTTGTAATATTAGAAATAAATAAAAAGCTTGCCGGTATTATAGCTTTGCAGGATATAGCCAAAAATGATGCTTATGAAGCAATCTCTGAGCTGAAGGCAAGCGGTATAAAAGTTGCAATGATAACTGGGGATAACTTCCATACCGCATATTCAATCGCGCAAAAGCTTGGTATAGATGACTTAAAAGCCGGCATATTGCCCGAAGACAAGGCAAGCGCTGTGAAAATGTATCAACAAAACGGATCAAGGGTTGCAATGGTAGGAGATGGTATAAACGATGCACCCGCACTTACATCGGCAGATATCGGTATTGCTGTTGGCTCCGGTACTGATATTGCAATAGAAGCATCAGACATAACTATTGTGGGCGGTGAACTTTCTCAGGTACATAAGGCAATAAAGCTTGCAAATGCCACCATGAGAACAATTAAACAAAATCTATTCTGGGCATTAATATACAACACCATAGCAATACCCATTGCAGCAGGTGTATTATATCCATTCTTTCATGTATTGCTTAACCCTGCAATTGCAGCACTTGCAATGGCATTCAGCTCTGTATCTGTAGTGTTAAATTCACTTCGTCTTAGAAGTAGAACTATTGATTAAAAATTATCATGTTATGCAAAAATTCAACAAAATGTGTGCAAAATTCGTCATTTTATTGATTTTGTTTAATATCCATACGTTAAACTCATTATAAAATAAGTAGTTATCAAATTTTATAAGTGGTATAAAATATGCTACTTAGCCTATAGAGGTTTATTTATAATGTTACGAAGTATTTTAATTGTAGATGACTCAGCAAGTGTAAGGCTGGAGTTAAAGGCTCTACTTGAAGAAACAGGGCTGTTTGATATGTTTTACGAGGCCTCTGATGGTATAAAAGGCTTCAAGATGATGCTTTCTCATCCCCCCGACATAGTAATTTGTGATCTTTTTATGCCGAATTTTGATGGATTCAAGTTCCTTAAACTAAAACAGGCACGCCAGGAGTTTGATAAAATTCCTGTATTGATTGTTACTGGAAGAGACGATCTAAATGATAAGATACACGTTCTCGAGGAAGGTGCACAGGATTATGTAACAAAACCGTTTAACCCGCCTGAACTTGTTGCAAGGGTAAAATCTCACCTGAGAATAAAGTTGCTTCAGGATGAGCTTATATCAGCGAACGAAAAGCTTGAAACACTATCCAATATCGATCCTTTAACAAGCCTGTATAACAGAAGATATTTTATAAATGCCTATGAAAGGGAATTCGAAAGGGCAAAAAGGTATGAAAGGGCATTGTCATTATTAATGGTTGATCTGGATCACTTCAAAAACATAAATGATACATACGGGCATTTAGTCGGTGATAAGGTTTTAATAATAGTTTCACGTATATTAAACACGGATCTTAGAAAGATAGATATATGTGCAAGATACGGGGGTGAAGAATTCATTACAATGCTTCCCGAAACGGACTTAAAAGGTGCACTCGCCGTTGCGAACAGAAACATAAGTGATATGAAAGAGCACGATTTTTCCGATATCTGTTATAATACAAAAACGATTACATTTTCTATCGGTATCGCCTGTCTTCCCAATAATCAGATCAGCAGTGCAGATGATCTCCTCAAGGCTGTTGACGATGCACTGTATGAGGCAAAAGGGCTTGGCAGGAACCAAATTGTTACATACAAAGAAATAAAACCCAGAAACAATCCGGTTGCTTTTATTAAAAAATAATCACGTTGCCGCCTGCAAAAATAGATCAAATAATAGATGGGGTTAAACTTCTGATAGAACCAAGAACGTCATCTATATAGAAAAGAGATGGTAATAAAAATGGTGATATATTTAACAGCCCTATTGTTCAAAGATATAAAAATTTGGCTTTTGTTTTTAAAGAGTTAAGACAGCAATTGGATTATAGGAGATATAAGGAAACATTCATTAAAAAGTAATGCTTGATACTGTTTTAAATATACATTATTTTAATCTTATAAAAAAAGAGGTGCGACGTGGAGTATAAAGATTATTATAAACTGCTTGGTGTTAGCAGAAATGCAACACAGGACGACATAAAAAAAGCCTTTAAAAAACTTGCCAAACAGTATCACCCGGATCTAAACCCAAACGATAAGAAAAAAGCAGAAGAGAAATTTAAAGAGATAAATGAAGCATATCAGGTGCTCGGTGAGCCCGAAAAAAGATCCAGGTATGATCAGCTTGGTTCTGATTGGGAAAGGATATCAAGTCAGGACACATATTCAGGGGCAAGGGCCCAGCATTTCGGGAACAGTACATTCTCTGATTTTTTTGAGACCTTCTTTGGCGGACAGAATATAAATAATATGGAGGATCTCCTCGGCGGGCTTGGCGCAAAGCATGCTGCCCGCTCTTATGAAATAGATCATGAGTATGATATAGAGATTACTCTGAGGGATGCCATAACCGGAAGTAAACAGGTACTGAATGTTCCATTTAATGATACGTGCCCTGCATGTGGAGGCACGGGATATACGGTGAAAACAGCAGCGTATAGAGGCAGAAACATATCAAGTCAGTCTCCATGCCCTAACTGCGGCGGCTCCGGGGCTGTCCGGAGAAACAAAGCAATAGAGGTTAAAATCCCAAAAGGCATAAAGCAAGGTGCTAAGATCAGACTATCAGGTGAAGGAGGTGTCGATCCAAGGACGGGTAAAAGAGGTTCTATATATCTTAATATAAGGATAAAACCTCCATACCCATTTATGTCAAAGGAGCAAGATCTGTATCTTGATGTTAAGCTGTACCCTTTTGAAGCAGCACTCGGGAAAAGCATAGACATTCCATCACCAACAGGAGGGACTATAAGTCTTAAAATTCCTGCGGGTACACAAAATGAGCAGATGCTAAAGCTAAAAGATAAAGGCATACCATCTTCTTCAGGCACCGGAGACCTTTATGTGAAAATCCATGTTGCAATACCAAAAGACCTCTCACAGGAAGAAAGACTGCTACTTGAGCAATGGGACAAACTTAGATCATGGGATAATCCAAGAAAAGGTCTTTAATGAAGAAGCTTTACCACCTTAGAATAAAAACAAAAGACATGTCAAAGCTCGTTATTATGCCGGGTGATCCGCACAGATCAAGATACATAGCCGATGTATTTCTTAAAAATGTAAAAATCATTAATACAAACCGCGGCATCGACGCGTATACTGGTACATACAAGAACAAGACGATCTCTGTTGTTACATCGGGCATGGGTGCTCCGTCTGCTGCAATAGTTGTAGAAGAGCTCAAAAGGCTTGGAGTCGATACAATTATAAGGACAGGTACATGCGGTGGGGTTAATAAATGCATAAAGCCTGGTGACATGATAATCCCTACTGGTGCCGGTTCTATGATTGGGTTTAAACGGGTATACGGCATACATGAGGTTCCCTCATCCCCTGATTTTTATGTAATGCAAAAACTGGTGAGTAATGCAGATAAAAAGGGCATAAGTTTTCACACAGGTCCAATTGTAACATCGGACTCATTTTTTTCAGAAAAGTCTCATGCAAAGATGCTTGAATCAAAAGGCATTCTTGCAATGGAAATGGAGTGTTCCGCACTCTTCGCACTCGGCATTGTAAGACACATAAAAACGGGCGCGGTTTTACTCTCAACAGGCAATATAAATTATGCAGAGCAGGTTATGGATACGCCGCGGATAAGGAGATCTATGGATATCATGATTGAGATTGCACTTGATTCAATTGTAGCTTAAAATTCAACAACAAAGGATAAATCCTATGAAGAGGATAAAGCAGTTTAAATCAGCTAAAGAGGTTACAGAATTGCTTAAGAAAGTGGGTTATATTCCAGATGAAAACATATCGACAGCAATCCATATAGCCAATATGCTTTCAAAACCGCTTCTCGTAGAGGGACAGCCGGGCGTTGGTAAAACAGAACTTGCAAAAGCGCTCGCCGCATCGCTCGGTCTGGAGCTTATAAGGCTACAATGCTATGAAGGACTCGATGATACAAAGGCATTGTATGAATGGGAATACTCAAAACAATTGCTTTACTCGCAACTTCTCAAGGATAAGATTGATGAACTGATAAAACGTGCTCCGGATCTGACATCGGGCATGAAAAGGCTTAAAGAATTTAACAGTACATTTTTCTCAGAAGATTTCCTTATAAAAAGGCCTATCCTTAGATCAATAACATCTTCTGAACCTGCGGTACTTCTTATAGACGAGATCGATAAAGCAGAACCCTCTTTTGAAGCATTACTGCTTGAAGTATTAAGTGATTATCAGGTTTCCATACCAGAACTCGGGACAATAAAGGCAAAATCAATTCCTTATGTTATCCTCACAAGTAATAATGCAAGAGAGCTCTCTGATGAACTGAGGCGCAGGTGCATCTATTTATACATTGATACGCCTGATCAGGGAAGGCAGATGGAGATAATAAAGGCAAAATTGAAAGATAACATATCCGATGACTTATTAAAAGGCATTTCCGGTATTATAGCATTGATCAGGGAACAGGGTTTGAAAAGGCAGCCAAACCTCTCCGAGATCATTGATTGGTCGGAAACATTGGTATCTTCCAATATTGATATAAACAATATTCCATTATCTGCGTTTAGCAGTCTTCTCAAAGATAGCTCCGATCAAAATAAGGCTTTTCAAGCATTATGGAAGTTAAAGAATCATTAAAATTTACTACAAACCTTTATGCCTTTCTTAACAACCTCGGTATGCATGTCCAGCCTGTTGAGTTTGTACAAACAACTTTTGCAGTTAAGCAGATAAAACCAGACACACCGGAGGAGTTTAAAAATGTTATTATCCCCATAATGGCCAAGAATATGAATCAGGCAGTACTCATAAGGCATGCGATAGATTTTATTCTTACGACATCCGGGAATTGGGATGCGATCAAGGATACGATTTCGTTTGATCAAATAGATCAAGGCATACTTAAAGAGGCTGCACCGACAATAGCAAAGATGGCAGATTGGATCGAAAATCCGGATCTTTTCTATAAGATGCTTGAGCAGCTTTATCGCAAACTTTATGAACAGTATGATGATAGGGCAATACGATCAGGGTATACAATGCTTTCAGATGCACTTGAGCTTAATAAACCCGAAAAGGAAATTGTTGCACTTACAAAGGTGCTTGAACTCAATGGATGGTGTTCTGAGGATATAGCAAAGATAAGAAGCATTATTGAAGGTATGGTGATCTTTATAAGACGTAATATCTCGGAATTCCTGATCAGTGCATCAAAGGTAATCTCAATGACAGGTTTTATGCATCCCTCGATGCCAAAATCCGGACAAAGGGATCTATGGGATATTCCGCTATTTTTTCTTTCAAGAAAAGAACTCGAACAGGTAAACGTACTCGTGAGGCGGGTTGCATTGCGATTCAGAGATAAGTTAAGACAAAGGCAGTACGGCCTAAATACGAATGAGGTTTCAATAAGAAAAACACTAAGGCTTAACACGGGCATGGATAATATCATCCACCTTGATTATAAAAGGATTAAGAAACTCGAATCACCCCTGATAGTTCTTTGTGATGTATCAAGCTCTATGAGAAACTATGCAAGGTTTTTTTTACAATTTTTATCCGTCGTCAAAGACGTGTTCAGGAAAGTAAAAGTGATAATATTTGTTTCAAGTATTCATGAGATAACCTCTCTTATCAAGACAAAACCCGACGACGAGGTAATTTCTACTATTTTTGCAGAGTATCCTGAGGCAAGAACATACACCGATTATGGCAGCGTTTTTAAACAATTCGTTGAACAGTATTTCGGCACTGTTACGGCAAAAACACGGTTACTCGTAGTAGGGGATGGCAGGACAAATCATCTTTATCCCGGGGATGAAGAGCTTGGAATGATAAAAAAAAAGGCAAAAGAGATTATATGGTTTAACCCTGAAGAAAATTATAACTGGTATCTTGGTGATAGTGAGATGAGCTTATACATGCAATATACAGACAGGATATTTACCGTAAGAACACTTAGAGAACTCATATCGGCATTGGAGAGTATAGCATAGCTGTTATTAACCAAAATAATGTGTTTCTCGGGTTATGATAGGGTAGTAACTTGTTTCTCAACAATCTTTAGTTCTTCTGTTTTAGGTTTATCAAGCCTGTGTTTTTTGATAAACTGAATGCTCTTTTTTATAATACTATCCGGAAATTCAGCAAGTGCATAGTGCGTTGCATCTGGCAGTACATATAGCTCACTATGCTTTATTTTGTTACGCATGCTCTCTGCAACAGACGGAGGTGTAAACAGGTCCTTTTCGCCTACCACTATTAGTGTTGGGGCCTTAATATTAGTAAGAACATCCTCAGCAGAGTGTTCTCCAAGCTTAAAAAGCGAATCAAAGTAGACTTTAAAATCGAGATGCCTGAAATCTTTAATAATATTCATAAATATCTGTTCCGAACATGGCTTTGCGACAAGTCCAAACATTTTTATCAGATAAAAGAAAAACGGCAGCTTCGTTGCAGCTTTTACAACTTTGGAATCAAGGGAAGATATATGCTTTAAAATGAGCGTCATAAACCTTATGGCGTCTCCCTTTAATCCTTTCGCGGTTTCAAATGGATAGCCGGAAGCACCGCTTAAAACTATAATACCTAAAAACGCATCGGGGTGCGTTCTGTAAAATTCAAAATTAATCTGAACTCCCATGCTCCATCCTACAAATAGTGCCTTTTTGATGCGCAGTTTCTCTAAGAGTATTTCCAGATCTTTAGCCTGAAATGGGACTGTTAATGTGTGCATATTGTAAGGCATACCGGATCTGTAAAGCCCTCTATAATCCCATGTTATGAATAAATATTTATCTTTTAAAGCGTCAATCATTGACGCCCATGCTGCTATGTTGCCGCCGAGTCCGTTAGATAAAATGACCGGCATACCCTTTTTATTCCCTATGGTGTAGTAAGCAATCTTCACCCCATCAAAGCTCTTGAATGTTCCGCGTTCCACCATCGGCGCCTCCTTAAACATTTTTGTAATACATACAACAAAATGATTTTGAATACAACAAACATCCCTCGTATCTCAAACTCCAAAATTAAGCAGCAGACCGGTCCCACACACAGTGCATGAACTTGCGGTTTGAGTCCCCAAGTTGATTTCCATATATCATGGAACGTATTATGCGGTTTAATCTTTTGGCAACAGGGATAAAGCCTGATTCAATAAAAACTTTAGTTTTTCTATATCAATACTGCTCTTTTTGGCTTTTTCCTGAAGTGACTGATAATTGCTCTGGAGCTCCTTTAACTCTTTCATTATGCGTTCATAATCTTTTTTAAGTTCTGTATTTTCTTTTTTTAAACCATCAACCCTGTCATTTGCTTCTGTAAGCCATTGATCTATGACCTTGGTATGGCTTTTGCTCTCGCTTAATTGTTTTGACAACTCTTCTTCGCGATTTTTACTTACACCGAGTGCATTTTGAACGCGATCAACTTCTTTAAGTTTATTGCTCAGTTCCTCCTTCTCTTTTTCAAGTGTACCTATCCTATCGTCGAGTATAATCTTTTCCTGAATAAGTGCATTGAGGTGTTCCTGCATAAGCTCAAATTCATTCTCTGATATGTGAAAACCTATCAGGTTTTGTACCTTTGATAAGATAACATCATCGCTGAATGGCTTTAGCAAATATTCATCCGCCCTTATTTTCAGTTTTCTATGCTGTTCAAAATCCTTTGGGCTTGCATCCCTTGATATAAGAATGACAGGGATGCTTTTTAATGTTTCGTCCTCTCTGAATTTTTTGCAAAGTACATATCCGTTTGAGTCGGGTAATTCTACTGCCAGAATGATGATGTCCGGCGGATTTTTCTTGGCAATCTGGAATCCACTTTCACCATTACCAGCATTGTTGAGCCGTAAATTAGCAGATTCCAGGGCATTGGATATAAGTGCCTGATATTCTAAGTCGTCATCTATAAGTAAAACCTGTTTTGATGTCATTGCTTTATCCCAAAAAATCCTTTCATTATTGCAACAGCCTCCATTGCATCTTTGGCATAGAGATCGGCACCTATCTCATGTGCATATTCTGCCGTAAGAACAGCACCGCCGACAGCAACAGGGATATTGAGCCCTTCCTGTTTTATAAGTCCTATAACATTTTTCATCTCAACCATCGTTGTAGTCATAAGCGCACTTAACCCTATAAGATCGACTCTGTTTTCTTTTGCACGTTTCACAATATCCTTTGATGAGGCGTTCTTTCCCAGATCAATCACGTCAAAGCCGTTGTTCTCAAGCAGCGTTATAACAATATTTTTCCCTATGTCATGAATATCGCCTTCCACAGTTGCCATAAGGATTTTTTTTAATCCTTTCCTGCCTGAGGGCATCTCTTTTTTAAGCCTTGTAAATGCCTTTTTCATTGTTTCTGCAGAAAGCATAACCTGCGGTAAAAAGATCTTACCTGTTTTAAACAATCTACCTACAACATCCATGCCTGGGATTAGCCCTTTGTTGCTTATTATTAATGGGTCATACCTGCTTGAAAGTGCCTGCTCTACCATATTTACAATATTTTCGTCGTCTCCTTTTATTATGGCGTCCTGGATAAGTTTGAATATATCCATTTTCTCAGATTCAGGAGTGACAGCGGCTTCTTCTTGGCTATTTGAGAATGCCTTTATATAATTTGCCGCGTTATTATCCCTGCCAAGCAATAGTGATGCGGACAGACTGGCTTTTTTTATCTCATCATCAAGCACATTAACGATGGCAAGCCCAAGCCCGCTGCCCATTGCCATTGTCAGAAAATGCGCATTAAGAATGCGCCGTTCTGGCAATCCAAAAGAGACATTGCTCAAACCTATCACAGCGGGCATACCAAGCTCTTCTGTTATTATCCTTATTGTTTTGAGTGTTTCAAGCCCTCCACCTGGTTCTGCACTTATCGTAAGCGTAATTGCATCTATTATTAAATCCCTCTTGTTTATGCCAAGCCCCCGGGCTGTTTCTATGATTTTTTTTGCGATGGCAATTCTATCCGAACTTGTCTTTGGTAAACCATTATCATCAACAGGGAGTATAATGCCTGCAGCACCATATTTTTTTATTAGTTTTAATGTTGGAATAAGCCTTTTAATCTCAGCCGTAACAGAATTGACAAGAGGTTTTCCGTCAACTGCTTTAAGCCCATGCTCAATTGAATCAATGTTTGAAGAATCTATAGATACCGGGAGTACGGAGGATTCGTTCACAGCAAATACCGCTTTTTTCATCATAGAAGCCTCATCAATACCTGGTGTGCCAACATTTATATCAAGCAAATCTGCCCCTGCTTCTTGTTGAAGTCTTGCCTGTTCCCTTATGTACCGTGTCTTACCGGATTTCAGTTCCTCTGAGTATACTTTTTTCCCGGTAGGATTAATCCTTTCTCCTATAAACAATGTTCCGTGAGAAGGCTCTACACTTTTAAACTCTGTTCTGCTTGCCAGATATAACCTGTCATTATGTTTGAGCTCAAAAGAAAGATTATGTTTAAGAGCTAAACCCGTTTCTGATATCAGTTTTATATGTTCTGGGGTTGTTCCACAGCAGCCTCCGTAAACCCTAACGCCGAGTGCTATCGATTCCTCCATACGTTCTACCATCTGCTCAGGTGTTGCAGGGAAGGTTGTTAATCCATGTTTTAAAATAGGCATGCCCGCATTTGCTTCTGAAATCAGAGGGAGATTTGTTACCCGCGACATCCTCTTTATCACATTGTATATGCCCTCCGGACCTAAACTACAGTTAGCACCGATAACATCAGCCCCAAGTGCTTCAAGCACAATGGCAGCAACCTCCGGTGAGGTCCCTAGCGTTGTCCTGTAATCATCATTAAAAGTCATCATTGCCATAATGGGAAGATCGCATAGCTCTTTTATTGCTGCGACTGCTGCCTTAATCTCTTTTATATCCATCATGGTTTCGATTGAGAAGAGGTCAACCCCGCCGTCAAGTAGTGCCCTAATCTGCTCTTTGAAGATATCCACAGCTTCATCAAACTCTAAATCACCCACTGGTTTTATAAATTTACCGGTAGGACCAATGTCCCCTGCAACATAGGCCCTGTTAGCTGCGGCTATCCTTGCATTTTCCGCAGCGTGTTTGTTTATTTCACTTACCCGTTTTTCAAGACCAAATTCTTTAAGCTTGATCACGTTTGCACCGAATGTGTTTGTTTCAATTATGCCGGCGCCTGCATTAACATACTGCCTATGGATATTTTGCAGAAGATCCTTGTTTGTAATATTGAGGAGTTCAGGCGCCATACCTGGTTTTAGAACGCCCGACTTTTGCAGCATGGTACCCATTGCACCATCCATAATAAGAAGGTCTGATAAGAGGTGTTCTCTAAAGGGTTTCATCAAACTATGGATAGGTTGCAAGCCCTATACGCCAGTGTGTTCCATCATAGTATGAAAGATATAGAAACATGGTTCTTAATATAAAATCGGGTGATTGAACTCCACTGCCGTAAGAAAGCTTTGGGTTTGAAGTAGATTTAAACCAGGTTATTCCGTCGGTTGATGTTGCATAATTAAGGGTGAGATTCCCGCTCGTATCTATCCCCGTGTAATACATCTTATAAACATTTTCATCCTTTACAACGGTTGGGGCGTATACACCCGAACTATCTGCACCCGAACTGGATACATCAATTACCGGCAGCTCTGTTCCATTATAACCGTACTTTGCCCAGGTTATTCCGTCGGTTGATGTCGCATAACCGATGCGCCATGTGTTACCGTCATAACCGGAATACCACATCTTATAAACGCCATTATCATTTATAACAGACGGCTCAGTAACCGCTTTGTAATCCCATAAGCCTGTTGAACCTGTAATTAAAACCGGGCTGCTGTCAACTGTCCAAGTTATGCAGTTTGCCGACGTTGCATAACCTATATTGGTGTATGATCCTTCTGAGCCGGAAAACCATGTCTTGAACATGCCATTCTCATACATAATACTTGTTGCCAATACACCAGAAGCATAAAAAGTACCTCCTGTTTTGATAACAGGGTTGTACGTAGATTTTGACCATGTAATACCGTCGGCAGATGTTGCAAGTCCGATGTTCCATGATGTACCGTTACTGCCCGAATAAAGCATATAAAATTCGCCGTTTACATATATAACCGATGGAAAACTAACATGCGTATTGTCCCAGCCTGTACCGGAGAGATCAACGTCCGGGATATGCCCCAGTCTCCATGGTATCGAGAGCACATTTATGGCAGCGGCCGATGTTGCATACGGTGATGTTGTATCAGAAAATGAAATAGCCGCAGGCCCTTCTCTATTAACCCATGCACTAAATGTCTTTGTGCCGCCCGAGAAAGAAGAAACGGTTGTTGGTGTAATATCGCCCCAGCTTGAATCCAGATTAACTGTGCCCGAGTATGTGGGTAGTATATTATTATCAAGCATTGCTGAGACGGTAATAGTGAATGGCTGATCCTCGATAGCCGTAAACGGGGTTTTAACGGAAAACGATGTCGCGAGTATATCCAGAACCATCGGCGATGCTTTTAGAGTTTGTCCGGGGTTTAATGTTATTTGCTGGTATGCAGATGCGTAACCCGTTTTCGACGCATTAAGCATATACGTGCCGGCAGGGATATCGGTTATTGAATAATTACCATTTACATCCGTATAAACAATGTACGGCTCACCACTTATATAAACAAGAACATCCTTATACACGTTTTGTCCCTGTAAAATCACAGAACCCGTTATATTGCCTGTATACGTTGTTTTTGTTGTTACTGCCGATGAACTGCAGCCTGCAAGGATAGATATAAACCCTAAAAATAAAAATCTTTTTATATTCATTTACAACCTTCTGTAAACAGCATACTTTAAAGCCTTGTTCGTGTAATCTCTATAGCTTATATGTGCATAATTGTTTTTATCAAGCTTTAGAGAAGAGTAAAGCCCCACAATACCTTCGCCATCAATAACATCAATGTTCCAGCCAACTCCGTTATACCATGCGTACTTAAGGTCTCCGTTTACTCCGTCAAAATAGCTTATGTGGGGATAACCATAGCTGTCCAGTGCAATGGATGTATCGGTCCCAACACCCTGCGCAGGATCAACGATCTGTATATCCCATTGTTTATTTGTATTATCATACCATGCGCATTTTAATTGTTCATTCGTTGCATCATAGTAGCTTATAAACGGTGTACCATCCCCTCTTAATGCAAGCGATGCATACCTGCCCTCATCATCACCGTTACCGCCGTCAACCGTCGTTATGCTCCATGCAGAGCCTGTAAAATGTGCAAACTTTAAAGCTCCGTTTGATGCATCGTAATACGCGATTGCAGGGTTACCGTTTTGATCGAATGCAAGTGATGTGTAGAGCCCGACCTCTCCTAAAAAATCCACTGTTGTTATGTTGAACCCTGTTACCGTTTCCTGTGCAAATTTTAAATCTCCCTTTGTAAAATCATAATAACTTATAGCAGGATAATCATTTTTATTTATTGAAAGAGACGCATATCCACCAACCCTATCATTAGAGTTCCCATCAACAATACTTATGGAAAAGCCCGAGTCACTACCGATTGCGAGTTTTAAGTATCCGTGTGTGTTGTCATAGTATGCTATGACAGGTTCGCCATTATTAAGTGAGAGTGAAGAAAACATGCCCGCATCATCACCGTTACCGCCGTCAACCGTCGTTATTATCCATGCGTCTTTATTCGCTGACCATACTGCAAGCTCGAGGCTCTGCATCGTTACATTATAATAAGATATATAGGGGTTCCCCGAGCTATCAAGCGCAAGTGATGTATACTCGCCAACATCCTGGCTATTATCAACCACACTGGCAGCACTAAAAAGTTTTTTCGTTTGTTGTAAACCTGACAGGTCTTTCCCGCATCCTGCGGTAAAGAGTATTATTATTATAAAGAAAGCCAGCCTTTTCATCATTACCTCTTTATTATCTTGAACTCCACACGCCTATTCTCTGCCCTGCCGATCGGTGTTTTATTAGAAGCTATAGGTGATGCCTCGCCAAACCCTTTTGCAGTTAGACTGTCTGGAGATACGCCTCTACCTATAATATACTTCATAACAGACTCTGCTCTTGACTTGGATAAGGCTAAATTATATTCGGGTGAACCGATGTTATCGGTATAGCCCCCGATCCTAACACGGATAGACGGATTATCCTTTATGAGCGTTGCAACATCATTAAGCACAACATAAGAATCTTTCATAATCACAGAGCTATTCAACTTAAAATGTATTGCCTGTGTGATGATTATCCTTTTCCCAAACTTTTCGATATAAGCATATTTTAGCTTCTTCCTAATCAAGGGGGCGGGTGTTGGTGCTTCCGGTTTGATTGCAGGATGCACAACGCTCGTTACAGGCATCGGTTTGGGAGCCTGTTCTCTGATAATTACGGGCTTACATGGTAAAATCTTATAACCTAATTCAATGTATGAACTCCATGGGACAGCGGTATAGGCGGTCGTTGTTATGAAAGATGATTTGTTCATAAGTCCTATATCAAATGCAGCAAGCACATAAAGTCTGTTTGGGAACACAAGTTTTATGCCCGGTGTAACGTATACGGGATTCTGGAAAAAAGATGCATTGGAAAGCGATGGAAAGCTCGCTTTATAATATTCGTACGTGGATGACTGTTCTGTATAAAATTCTATAAAAGGGTGTAAAAGCTTTTTAAGCAAAACCGCTTCAACCGCGACATCTCCGATAAGTCTGTTATCACCTCTTATCCCAAGACCGTAAAGCCCGTCAATACTATACGTATAAGAAGTATCAAGCAGGTTTATAGAGTTATCAATGTAATATCCGAGATTTATATGGAAAAACAAGGGCGTGAATTTTGATAGGTCTGTAAGGTTAAATGACAACAGCAAAAGTCCCAAATAGCTTGTTGCACTCGTTTTAAAGCCAAAACCATTTACTTCCGAAAGAAATCTTGGCTGTATAAGTACGCCCGCACTGATTAGGTTTGAAAAGTCATAAGAATACTTGATATTAAGCCACAGATCTCCGTTGTCGTGATAAACATTTTTATCTAAGGCGAAAGTGCTTTGATAAAGGTTTAAACCAAGATCAAGTCCTTTAATAACAGAAGCGTAGCCAAGCGCGATGTGTGAATTTAATGTTTGGAATGTATTGGATGGACTTAACAGGTTGGATGTGTTTGCATAGCCAAGCCCGCCCAATTCGTAAAATCCAGGCAAAGAAACAAATGCATCGGTTGTATGTTCAAGCCCATACCCGCCGATCTCGTTACTGTATGCTTTGGTTGTAATAAGCAACAAGAAACCGATTGATACAATAAGTATTCTTTTCATTAAATTTAATCCCCGAAGATTTTTTATACTTTAGCCATCAAGCTTTGTCAATACTGCTTTTGCAAGTTCTAATGCTTCTGTAAGTGATTCTTCTCTTATGTTTTTTATTGTATCCTCAAAATTGTGCCAGTGCCCCGGTAATCCGGTTGAATCAAGCCTGATTATGCTTGTTGCCTGAATACCTTTTCTGCTAAACGGAGTCGCATCGGTATTACCGAATGGCAGTGTTGAAGGTTTATTATTTATGTGTGCATTGTTCCCTGCATCATTAACAAAGCTCACGAACGCTGTTGAGTGCTTACTATGTACTTCAAGCTCCCTTTTTATAATACGCAAAGTTCCATCCTCTCCGATCATATCGAAATTAAGCACATAAGTCGGGATAGATTTTAATTCCTCGATATGCTTTTTAACAAAGGCCTGCGAACCTTTTGTATTTGGTTCTTCCGAACCGAATGCAATACACATAACCTCTGTATTCTTGGGCTTATTGCTCTTGAGGTACTCTGCAAATCCAACCGCTACAGCAACGCCGGATAGATTGTCATTTGCACCTTCAACGGCATTATCCGTCACAAGTCCTTTCCGCATAATCTGTGTTGCAATAACACCTGCAAGACCTATCAACACAGACCCGCCCCATATTTTATTTGGGAAATACGGGAAAATCCATCTGCCTCTTGACATTGCATATACAGAAATGAATGCCATTACAACGCCTGCTAATGTTGAAAAAGCCTCTAAAATGGGAGTAAGCCATACAAATCGCCTGCTCAGAAGAGGCATATTAAAAGCAGAGTCTATGTGCCCTGAAACAATAAACCTTCGCTTAGTCGTATCCGTCGGCTTTATAATTCCAATCAAATTATGAGATGTCCGTTTCTCCATGTACTTTTCTACAAGATCAAAATCATACCATCTGGATAAAACGACTATACCCAGGTTTGTTGAGGCTATGAGCAACGAAAAGATTGGTGAGAGAAAAAACAAGATGAACATAGCTATAAAAGCATATGCCGTTAGTTCTGTGAGTCTTTGAAGCACCTTTGGGGCTACATTAAATGCCTCTATATCAACCTTATCGCAAGTACCCGATAATATGTTTCTTGTAATTTCAACAGCCTTGGTCTCTTCTTCAGAGCCTGGAACCCTGGGACCGCATGATTTTACAATGTTCTCTATATACCCGTTTAACATAGTTCCTCCGATTTTTTACCTTTTTCTCTGATAAAGATTTACATAATAGTTATGACTTTTTAATGTTCTCGTAAACATGTGGGTCCCATTATTTTTTGAAACGAAATAAAGATAATCCACATGCGCGGGGTAGAGTGCCGCAAGTATAGAATCTTTACCCGGGTTACATATAGGACCAGGCGGCAAGCCGCTTATTGTATAGGTATTGTATTTATTTTTCTCTCTTAGATCGTGCATGGTAATCCTGCTGTTCTTTAAATGTAATCCGTATATAACGGTAGGATCCGATTGCAGCCTCATATGACGTTTAAGCCTGTTATAAAAAACTGCGGAGACCAGGTACCGTTCTTCAGGATTGCTTGTTTCTTTTTCTATCATAGAAGCAAGCGTGATAATCTGAAGGTCCGTCATTCCAAGCTGTTTTGCTCTCTGCTGCATTGCAGATGTATACTCTGTCTTAAATTGATCAACCATTTTTATAAGGATATCTTTAGGTGATAGTCCTTTACTAAGCTCGTATGTGTTCGGGAAAAGGAAGCCTTCAAGCGAAGAAGCGTGTACGCCGACGCTTGCTATGAAAACCGGATCATGCGTTAACTTTATAAAATCATTTATATTTTTGAGTAATCCTCTTTGATGAAGTGTTTGCGCTATTTCCTCATCCGTATAACCTTCGGGGATTGTTACTTCATGAAGCATAACCTCGCCATTCAACAGTTTATCCATTATCGTAGTAGGTCTCATAGAACTGCTTAGCAGATACTCCCCATATTTGGTTTTGTGTGTGGCTCCCATTAGATACCCGAGCAGCTTAAAATTAACATAATCACGTACTATACGTTTCCTTATAAGTAATTTAGAAATACTGCTGAAAGATATACCCTGGGGTATTTCTATGACTGTAAATGCGGTGTTACTTTTTGCCGGGAAAATAAGGAAATGCGTAAATTGAACAGCAAAAACAATTATACACACCATTAAAAAAATACTTATATACCAGACAAACCTTTTGATCATATTCCTTTTTCTACTACAATTCCGGCATCAATTGCAATTGCTTTCTTCTTATAAATAAAGACACGGGGATAGAACAAGTTTTGCGGGAATGGCGCATCCTGATGCAGCCAACCTTGGATGGACGCTGCCTTTGGAAGTGCCCATCAATATTGATCCAAAATTCAAGAAAATGTTTTATACCTGCGGTTCCGGATATAGAGCCATCCGAAACAAATTTTACAGCATGTCTGGGCGTTAATTTACTAAACGATGATCACTGCTGCCCTGCTTCCTTTAGTGTAAAGAAATCATAGATGTAAAGGAACACGCCTAAAGAGAAGCATACACCTGCTGCAAAGAATACAAGATACCAGAGATGCATGTATGATTGTGTGGTAAGGTAATCAAACCCAAGCACCCTCTGTAAATACACCTGTATAATCCCAGCTATTGTCAGAGCAAGCACCATCATAATCATAAAAAACACTGTTATATATAACACCGCAAACCCCTTGCTTTGGTTAAAATTCTTCAATCCTTTTATCTGTGGAACTATGAGATATACAAGGGTGATCACCAGCATGACATAAGCACCGAAGAACGAAAAATGCCCGTGTGCTGCTGTAACCTGCGTTCCATGTACCCACTTATTTATTTGAGGCAGGGTTATTGCAAATCCCCATACGCCCGCTCCAAAAAAATGCATGATAGTTCCAGCAACAGCCCAATTCATCGCAAGCCTGTTTTTTATCTCAAGATGTTTTTCTCTTACCATCCTTAATGTATCAAAAACCATGAATAAAATGGGCAGCGGTTCAAGTGCGCTGAATATGGCTCCAAACCACAACCAATAAGCCGGTGTGCCAATCCAGTAGTAATGATGTCCTGTGCCTGTTATACCTGTAAATAGAACCAGTCCAACTTCAACATACAGCCATTTCTCCACAACATCCCTTTCAACGCCTGTTAGCTTCATCATAACAAACGCAACTAAAGCCGCAGCAATAAGTTCCCACGCCCCTTCTACCCAGAGATGAATGACCCACCACCAGAAAAAGTACTGGGTAGATAGATTTTTCATGAAGAACATCCCGAATAAGAACATGACCGCGAGTGCAGTAAGCCCTGCTATAAGAACACCCTGGATAGCTGTCCATTTTTTACTTTTGATAACCGTCATAAGGATATTGTAAAGGAATATCAATGCTGCAATAACTATACCCACCTTTATGACAAACGGCTGTTCTGTAAACGGCATACCCCATGTCCATCCGAGTAAATAGCCGACTATAGCCGATACCCCAATAATCGCAAAAAGCCAGAACTGTATATATGCAAGTTTAGGACTGTACAGCTCGGTTTCGGACTCCTCCGGTATCATGTAGTATGTTCCGCCCATGAACCCAGATAATAACCACACAATAAGCAGGTTTATGTGTATCTCTCTGCTTGTATTGAACGGCAGAATATGCATCAATGGATCAAAATTCCATGCATATTTTGCAGCAGTAAGAATGCCAAAGATTACCTGTAAGCCAAATAGTATTGTGGCAAGGATAAAATATGGATAAGCAACCTTTTGTGTTGAGTATTTCATGTTACCTCCTTTATTTCAAATTTGAAAGATACTCAGCAAGCTCATTGAGCTGCGAATCGGATAGGTTTTTGAATGAAGGCATTATCGAACTTGGATAATGATATGCCGGTTCTGTGATCTGCTCTCCAATCCATTGCCTGCTCCTCCTTGAGCCGACATGACTAAGATCAGGACCCACACTCCCGCCTATACCATTGATCTTATGACATGCTGCACAGCCATAGTTGCGGAATAGTAATCTGCCCTGTTCTGTACCGTGACCCGCCGATGCATTTGTTTGAATGATTTCCGGTTTTGGCGGCCAGTTATTGGTATTGATTTTTGAAACCCATTGAAGGAACGCTACAAGCTCGTTGATCTCTTGATCCGTAAGATGCTGATTGGGCATTTGCCTTGGTTCCGGCATTACCTTTCTTGGATCTTTAAGGAATTCTTTTAACCAGTCTGCCGATCTTAATGCGCCCTCTTTTGTAAGGTCGGGTGCATAATAACCTCCAATCCCGAGTATCGTATGACAGTCATTGCAGTTGTGTCTCTGCCACACCCATTTGCCTGCAGCTACTTCAGGGGTTAAATCACCGGCATTTGTTCTATCCGGTATCTGCTTAAGCGTGTCATAAGTAAGGGCTAAAAAGATAATAGTAGATATTAATGTACCCCATAAGAAAAGTTTCTTTGAAGTAGATTTCTGCATATATACCTCCTATAAAATTTAATTCTACTTATATACCTGCAATAAACCGGGTGTATGATCCCCATCATATAACCATATAGTGCTTGCGTAAAGAACTATGATTATGCTAAATAAAAAAAATCAAAAGAAGCAGAGGAATTAAAATATGAGACATTTTAAAATGTTTGGTACCTTTATCTTGGCAGTCGGGCTTTCCCTGTTTATCAGCTGCGGCAAAAGTAGCTCCGGAACCCCCACTATGGTAGGTTGTAATCCCATTTCTGTTGATAGCTGTTTTTTGCCATTCCCGTCTTTTTACTATTTGGTTAAGGACACTTCTACTGCAACAGGATGGAGGGTAAATTATCCATCCGGCGTTTTGCCTGTAAATAACAAGGGCGTGCCGCTTGATCCCTCACCGTTTAACCATGCGGATGGATTCAGCCCTGCAAGCCAGATCCTTGCATACTTTACAGAGGGTGTATTGCCGGCATCCTTACCCTCAATTAACGATATAGGTGCATCCATATCCCCAACAAGCCCTATACAGATCATTGATTTTACTACAGGCACAAGGGTACCTTTATTTGCAGAGGTTGATGCAAACGCACAACCAGGGCAAAGACAGGGTTTAATCATAAGGCCTATGGTAAGGCTCAATACGTCAACAAGGTATGTTGTCGTTATACTCAATACCGTCAAAGCGGCAAACGGCACTCCATTGCAAGCGCCTGTTCCATTCATTTATCTCAGAGATAAGATAGCAACAAGCAACCCTGCAGTAGAAGGCATAAGGCAGCATTATGAGGGTTTATTCTCTTTTCTCAGCGCTAACGGTATAAGCAGAAGCAGTATTGCACTTGCATGGGATTTTACAACCGCCTCCGACAGTTTCATAACCGGGCATTTGATCTCAATGAGGGATCAGGCTTTGGCAATGACACCAAGTGTTGGTATTAATTACACATTTACCACCATTACACCTTCACCAGATGCATATCTTTACAAAGAGCTTATCGGCACATTTTCAGCACCTACATTTTTAGATTCAAACAATTATCTTGTAACTGATACAACAACAGGCCGGCCGGAGTATGTTGGCGAGGCAAGCTATAATATCGTTGTACACATCCCTGCATGCGTAACACAAACAAAATTGCCTATACCTATCATGATCTTTGGGCACGGCTTATTCGGCACTGCAGAAAGTGAGATGCAATCGGGGTTTGAAGAGAGCTTTACCAACCAGTTATGCATGGTTCAGATAGGAACGGACTGGATCGGCTTAAGCACGCTTGATTTTCCTGATGCCATACTTGCTGTACAGGATTTTAATAACTTCCGTAAGATCACCGACAGGCTGCAGCAGGCACAGATCAATGTTGTAGTTATGACAAAGCTTGCATTGGGTGCGCTAAGGAGTGACCCGAATATGCAGTATAAAGGCAACCCAATTATTGGTAATAAGATCTATTACTATGGTGATTCTGATGGAGGCATACAGGGGGGTACATTTATGGGTATTGACCCCGACGTTATCAGGGGTGTGCTTGGAGTGCCTGGCTCCACATGGAGTATAATGATGCAGAGGAGTTATGATTTTGGGCAGCTTTCTTCTTTATTTGATAAAGCCTATCCTGATCCGCTTGACAGGCTAATCCTTATTTCACTCTCTCAATACTTCTGGGACTTTTCAGATCCCATATCCTTTGCACCGCATATATTGCTTAATCCACTGGCAGGTACACCTAAAAAACAGATCTTGATCCAGGCAGGGCTTAATGATTGTCAGGTGCCCAACCTCTCAACAGAGGTGCTTGCAAGAACAATGGGCATTACTGCACTTTCTCCCCTGCCCATATCAATATACGGCATACCATTGGGAAATGCGCCGCTTGCGTCTGCATTTACATTGTGGAATGTCCCTGATTCTTCTGTCTATGTTCCACCTACTACAAACACAATGCCCGCAAAGGATAACAATGTTCATGAGGATGTTAGGAGATTGACGGAGACCATACAGCAGGATGCTTTGTTCTTTACAGAAGGTACGGTACAACAAACATGCCTTGCAACAAACGGATGTATGTATCTTTCACCGACCTCTTTATCTTACTGATTGTATGAGATTGTTTATGCTGCTTATTGTTCTATTGAATTTTTCTAATGAATAAAAAACGGGTTTCCATAATACCTCTTGGCTGCCCAAAGAATGACGTTGACAGCGAATTAATAGCAGGTGCTTTTAAGCATGCGGGCTACAGCATAAGCTGGGATGCGTACAAGAGTGATACCGTAATTATCAATACATGTGCGTTTGTAAAAGATGCGATAGAAGAATCCCTTGATGCGGTAATGCAGGCAATAGAGGCAAAGCACCGCGGCGATGTAAAGAGGGTTGTTGTAACAGGATGTCTTCCCCAGAGATTTAAGGACGCATTGACTTCCAGGCTCAAAGAGGTGGATCTGTTTACAGGTGTTAACGGTTTTGAAGATTTACCCGCTCTTATTAAGGATAAGAAAACCACCAAATCACATATTACAGCCCCTTTTACTGATTATCCGGAAGCCTTATCAAGGGTTTTGCCGGAGCATTCAGGTTCCGCATACATAAAGATATCCGATGGATGCAATAATGTATGCTCTTACTGCGTAATACCGTTTATTAAAGGCAGGTTGAAAAGCAGAAAAATAGATGACATCGTTAACGAGGTAAAATACCTTACTGACAACGGAGTGCAGGAAATAAACCTTGTCGCTCAGGATACCATGAACTTTGGCATGGACAAAGGAGATAATCATCTGATTAAACTGCTCTCTTCTCTTGAAAAGATTGAAGCGATAAGATGGATAAGGCTTAATTATCTACATCCTGCCCACATCAATGATGCATTCATAAATCATATAAAAGACAGTGAAAAGATTCTTAAATACTTTGATGTCCCGATCCAGCACATATCGGATAAGATTTTAAAACGCATGAATAGACATACGGACAGCAATGACATAAAGAGGGTAATAGAGAAGATAAATAAAAGTATAAAAGAACCATTCCTGAGAACAACGGTTATAACTGGTTTCCCGGGAGAGACGGAGGGTGATTTTAAACAGCTTTTTAAATTTTTTAATGAATTCCCGTTCCATAGAATCGGCGTTTTCCCATATTCAAGAGAAGAACCCGCGCCTGCTGCAAATATGAAAGAGCAGATTCCTGATGATGTTATTATAAGCAGGGTTAATGAATTTAATGAGTTTGCATCCCGGGTGATGAATGCAATGTCAGAGTCTTTCGTAGGGAATACCTACGATGCAATCGTTCATGGAAAAGGCCACGATGATAACGGTATTACCTTATTAAGACCATGGTTTTTTGCACCCGAGATAGACGGTTATGTAATGGTATATAACAAATTACATTATAAACCGGGTTCATTCGTGAAAGTAAAAATCACAGATACACCGGGCTTTGACCTCGTTGGTGAACCGGTAAACAATTAAGATTAACCCAAAAAATACAAGAACAAATTCCCGATGGCTCGCCGGTACATTTGACCGGTGTCTTAAACTCATTGTTAAAGATCCGAACGGATGCTTCTGAAGGTGAGAAAAGGGAAACCGTATTGACACCACATATTTATGCAGCAACAATTCTGCGCACACAGTGTTGAAGGAAAACTACCGCAAAACTCAAAAAATGGTGACCTATTTCGTTTAACTTCGGCAAAACATCCTCTATAATCGGCTTATTGGTACTTTCGTGAGCGTTCCATTTAAACGGTGTTGAACAGATTTGCTACTTATGCTACATGAATATCCATGAGGGTTAAATTCACTTTAATACCTAACAACAGCAATAAAGCTTTACAAGTAAACTACAACTATTTTCTGACAAGCCTTATCTATAATATCATCGAACATTCTTCAAAGGATTATTCGCACTTCCTCCATGACACAGGATACAGACTCGGTGGCAGCAAAAATGGATTCAAACTTTTTACATATTCAATGCTTCAGGGTGCTGATGCGAGAGTTAAAGGTGATATAATAACATTTGGTAAGGGGCAAGTTAGTTGGTATCTGTCTTCACCGATTAATGATTTCTTGCAACATTTGATAACCGGGGCTTTTGCACAAGGACAGGAAATTGAGATAGGTCCTAAGTTAAACACTTTGGACAAGTCAATTGGTTCAAACCGTTTTCTTATTGAGCGTGTGGAAACACTTAACACACCTGTATTTAATAAGAGCATGCATTTCACATGCCTTTCTCCGATAACAGTAAGCACCGTATTGAAAGATTTAAACTGCCATTATCTGCGTCCATGGGAGGAAGGCTTTGCGGATGCCATAAAAAACAATCTCATCAAAAAATACAAACTTGTGTACGGCAAGGACATTGCTGATGCAGACTTTAAAGTAACTATCGATACGGCGTATATGAATAAAAAAAGCGGCAAGATTACAAAGAACATCAATTTTAAAGGTACAAACATCATCGGCTTCATGGCACCGATTGAAGTAGCCGGCAACCCGGAGCTTATAGAAATAGGTTACGAGGCGGGCTTCGG
>JAMCPX010000002.1 GCA_023382265.1 Deltaproteobacteria bacterium
CGTTCGTACGAGACCCTTTGGAGATGGGCCCCCCCGCCCGATTTGATTGAAATCGGCGGCCGATTTAAATTGAAATGGTCGGCCGATTTAGATTGAAATCAGTGGCCGATTTGCATTGAAATACACACTTGAAAGACTGTTGTTCCATGATCCGTCAAATACACGGTTATGTCAAAAGGTTGAGCCTGACTGGTCAAAAGTACATGAAGAACTCAAAAACAAAGATGTAACGAAAGATCTTTTATGGCAAGAGTATAAAGAGCAATATCCACAAGGGTATCAGTACACGCGGTTCTGTCAGCTTTATAACAAATGGTTAGGCAAGCTGGATTTTGTGATGCGTCAGGATCACAAGGCAGGCGAGAAGCTGTTTGTAGACTACTGCGGGACAACGGTACCGGTAACGGACCGGTACCGCGGAGAGATTAAACAAGCGCAGGTATTTGTCGCAGTACTCGGTGCGAGCAATTACACCTATGCCGAGGCATCATGGAGTCAGGAGCTTTATAACTGGATAAGCTCGCACGTGCATGCATTCGAGTATTTTGGAGGGGTACCCGAGCTTATTATTCCTGACAATCTGCTTTCCGGGGTATCGCGTGCAAACCGGTATGAGCCGGACATCAATCCCACGTATCAGGAGATGGCAAGCCATTACGGGGTAGCGGTAATCCCGGCGAGGGCAAGAAAGCCGCGGGACAAGGCAAAGGTAGAGGCAGGGGTGCAGTTGGTACAGCGGTGGATTCTTGCGAGGCTGCGCCATGAGACATTCTTTTCTCTTTATGAGCTTAACAATCGTATAAAGGAATTGCTCAGTGCGCTCAATAAGCATCCATTCAAGAGGCTTGAGGGGTCAAGGGAAAGCCTTTTTAACACTATAGACAAGCCAGCATTAAAGCCATTACCCATAGAGCCTTATGAGTATGCACAGTGGAAGCATGCACGGGTAAACATTGATTATCACATAGAGGTGGACAGGCATTATTACAGTGTTCCTTATCAACTGGTGGGCAAGCAGCTTGATGTACGTATAACAGCCCAAACTATTGAATGCCTCTATAAGGGCAAACGGATAGCAAGTCACATAAGGAGTCAAGAACAGAACAGGCATACGACGATAACCGAGCACATGCCCAAGGCACATCAAGAATATGCACAGTGGACACCTCAGAGGCTTATAAGCTGGGCAAACAAATCCGGCGGACATGTGTCCGTGTTTATAGAAAAGCTTCTTTTACAAAAGCCGCATCCGCAGCAGGGATTCCGTTCGGCTCTTGGGATTATGAGACTTGGTAAGCACTATGGAGACGATAGACTCAACGAGGCTTGCAAACGGGCGTTGGGCATAGGAGCCATCAATTACAGAAGTATAGAGTCCATCCTGAAAAACGGACTTGACCGCAAACCAGTGCAAGAACAGTCAGAGCTTTTTCATGGGGCTTTACAACATTCCAACATCCGCGGACCTGAATATTATCAATAAAAACACAAAACAAAAGGAGGAAATATATGTTAAACAATCCTACACTTGATAAGCTTTATGGGTTAAAGCTTACGGGTATGGCAAAGGCGTACGAAGAACAGGCACAGATGAAAGACATCGAGGCATTAAGCTTTGAACAGAGATTTGGGTTACTAGTGGACACGGAGATGACCCAGCGGGAAAACCACCGCCTTGTCAACAGACTTAAGTCTGCAAAGCTCAGGCTGAATGCCTGTATAGAAGACATTGATTTAAGATATTCACGGGGACTGGATAAGCATCTTTTGCCCCAGCTTGGTACGTGTCAATGGATAAAGGATCATCTCAATGTCCTTGTAACAGGGCCTACAGGCATCGGAAAGTCTTATATAGCCTGTGCTCTTGCACAAAGCGCATGCAGACAAGGGTATAAAGCACTGTATCTGAGACTACCACGCCTGCTTGAAGAACTCGGCATCGCACAAGGGGACGGCAGATACAATAAACTGCTGACAACCTTTTCTAAGACAGAGCTCCTGGTGCTTGATGATTTCGGATTATCCAAACTCCCACAACACCAATGCCGTGACCTGCTTGAGGTTATGGAAGACCGCCATGGACTGAAGTCTACCATTGTCACCAGCCAACTACCGGTTAAAAACTGGCATGATATGATGATAGACCCCACCCTTGCAGATGCCATATTGGACCGCCTTGTCCATAATGCTTATAAGATTGAACTTACCGGGGAATCCATGAGAAAACAAAGAAAGGCTTGACTATAAATGAACTATTGGAGATAAACAAAAATGCCAGCGTCGCTAACGCTCCGATGGGGGTGCCGAATGATATTGAAATCAGGTGCCGAATAGAATTGAAACAGACTGCCGAATGGAGTGAAATACACAATCTCGCCTAATCTCGCCCATACCCAATCTATAGGAAAAAATTTTTGACTATTATCAATATCTAAAACCGTATTTATGTTCTCTTTTTTCAAAGGCTTCTTTTCCTCCCTCAAGGATTTCACATACATGTTCTCTTATTCCTTGTTTTTCTAAAATGCTATTTGTCGAATCATCTTTAAACGTATTTTCAAGAGAACCTTGAACATAAGATATTTTTGAAACTTGTTTTCCTAAACTTCTATCAAAATTCGCAACAATTATCTGCTCAGAATCAGTATTAACGACAAGGTTTGGATTATGAGTAACTATTATTACCTGCCTTCTTTTTTTAGCATCTCTGAAATATCTCATAAGAGTCTGGTAAATTGAGCGATTATCAAGATTTTCTTCTGGCTGATCTATAAGTATAGGGCGTTTATCTTCCTTGTCTAATTCTAAAAATAGGATAAGCAGTGCGACTCCTTTAAGGCCTGGTGATAAATTATCAAGTTCTATCCCATTAAATTTTATAGAATAACTAATACTATAATAATCCATTCCATAGAGCCAATCGTAAAAGTCTTTTTCGGTATAGCCTTCCTTTAATTGCGTAGAAATCTTATAATCAATGCCTTTTTCATCTTTTAAGAATAGAGCCTCAATATCGTTTATAAATTTCCATATAATTTCTTTATTGGGGTTAGATAAATCTTCATTTTCTATTTTAAGTGGTAATTTTTGATGTTCTAATTCTCCATAAAGAGATTCAATAGTCCTTCGATAAAACCGCCCTTTGTTTCCATGATCTATAAGGCTACCTCCTCTATCTGCCATACTTTTTGTATCAAAATTAAATTGAATAGAAAAATTAAATAGTCTTTCGTTTTCCTCAGTACTTTCTTGCAATTCTTTTACTAAGGGTAAATAAATATCTTCTAACTTCTTTTTTTCTTTAAAAAGAAGATTGAAGAATTCTATAAATATTTTTTTTCTGTTTTCATAAAATGTAGGTAGAGGAGGTAGCCTTA
>JAMCPX010000003.1 GCA_023382265.1 Deltaproteobacteria bacterium
ATATCCTCCGTCTTCCTCTTTTTCCAGAATAATTGTGTAGTTATACTCTTTCATAAATTATCCTTTTAGCCATTATAGCTTCTTTAAGGAAAACTATAATTTATTAAATAAGTAAAAACAAGTAGCAGATAGAATGGTGCACTATGTAAAATTTGAGGTCTATTTGCCAACAAGATTTGAAGATTCTGTCAAATCGCACAAAAGTATATCTGATCTTTGCGCTCTCGGAATAATTGCCTCCGTCCTAAGCTCAATCAGCCTTATTATGTCTTCACTGGCCGTACAAAATATTCTTATCTGGTGGGACGATAAGAAGCCACACGACTATGCAGGCCCGGGCGTTATCGGACTGGCTCCCAGGAACGTGAAATCAAGCAACTATTTCTTTGCACCATGGAATCTACTCTCGATCGCATTTATACTCGCATAGACTGCAATATTCATTATCAACTACGGACGGTGACAGAAGGTGGAATGGGGGCGCGTCCCCATATTGCACAGTCCATAGAGCATGTACCGGGATAAAGTCGCGGTCAGACAGCCTTGTTATGTATACTATTTTAGCATACTATTTGACATATTAAAAGTATGTGTTATTGTATTTGTTAGAGAGGTTCATTATGTCTTACAATACACTCAAAAGAATCGGTATTTCGATCCCCGATCCAGTACTCAGAGAATTGCAGCAGTTAGTACCCGAGCGTAAACGAAGCAAATATATCGTCAGAGCAGTGGAAGAAAAGCTTGAAGGCGAGAAGAAGAAGAGATTGCGCGACGAGATGATAAAAAGTTACAAGGCCAATGGAGATAGGGATGCTTCTATGGCAGAGGAATGGCGTTACCTTGAAGAGGAGGCGGAAAGATTGATAGAGATTCGAGAGCCCAAAAAAAGACCCTACAGGCGGAAATAAGATGATTCTTCCCAAAAGAGGCGAAGTTTATTATGTGAATTTCGATCCCACTATCGGTGTAGAGATTAGAAAGACCCGCCCGGCACTGATTATTCAAAACGATGTAGGCAATGCATATTCTCAGGCAACAATTGTTGCGGCCATTACATCGACAAAAAGAGAAGTTTCTCCTTACGAAGTCCTTTTGAAATCCGGGGAAGGCGGACTACCAAAAGATTCTATTGTGTTATTAAATCAGGTTAGGACGATAGACAAGAAAAGGTTGGGGAAAAGACTCGGGACAATATCATCTGAGAGTATAAAATGGGTGGATAAGGCTTTAGAAATAAGTCTTGGTTTAATAAAAATATGATCATTACCGTACCGCTTGTGGGAACCACAGGGTCACCCTTGATATGTGAAATGATGTTATCGATCTCCTTTTTTAATATCCCCTTCGGGGATGGTTGAAATCCCTCGCCTTCAGGCGAAGCGAAAAGTGTGCTAATGTGGTTGCATGCGACAATATCGTGCTGGAACGCACACGAAATATGATTTGAAGGTACTATATAAAGTTTAATCAAGAATTTATCCTAATTGTTTTTTACACTATTCAAATTATAGGTGAACTATAAAAGGTAAAGAAGTGGGTAGCATCTACACATTGCACAATCCATTTCGTAAAGCTTCTGGAGCATGAGGCTGTGGTGACGAACCACAGGGTGGTTTGGATGGCGGCTTTTCACGGACTTTTGTTAACCGCTCTTGTTACAGAGAAAGAGGTGTACATTGTTCATCTCTGTCCACATGATAGTCATAGTACAGGACACCAGTATAAATCAGGAAGAAGAAAAGGGTGTTTTGTTTTGATAAAAGCGAACCTATGTCAATTGGCCACCAGATCATATTTGAGATACTTATGGTTTTCTTATCTCGATGTCCTTTACTTTTTTGAAGTGCTTTTTATCAAAAGTGTAGATGGTCTTGATGTTTCTATCCTTGGCAAATTCAATTATCCATGCATCTATCAGATCTATGTTTTGGGATTTATAGAGGAGCAAAGCCGATGCTATTACTGGTCTATCCATGACTTCGATACCAGGTGTATTAAGAATGGCCTGTACAATGCCGGCAATATCGGTTGCCTGCATTTCATAAAAACTTTCAAGAACCCATACAAGTTCTGCGATAACAATTGAAGGGATAAGTACCTGTACATCACCATTCATTGCCTTCGTCAGCAGGTTATCGACTGATTTTGCTTTTCCTGGATCATCGTCTGTAATATATCTGACCAGAAGGTTTGTATCAATAACAACCTTTTCAAGATTTGCCACTTTGGGCTACCTTTCTCCCAATGTATTCCTTTGCATTTTCTCTTATGTTATCAAAGTCTATTGCCTGTTTTTTACCCTTCAAGTAGCCTTTAAACTCCTTGAGTGTCGCAGCCGGCCTGATGACGAGCTTGTCTTCTTCCTTTTCAAAGACCACAACACTCCCGTAGTGCACTTTGAGCAGCTTTCTTACAGCTTTTGGTAATGTAATCTGACCTTTTGATGTAATTTTTGCCGTTGCCGTCATTTTTAAATCTCCTTACAATTATCATTGTCCTTACTTTTAAGGATATTGTATATAATTCCATAAGTCAAGGAGAAATGGGGTCGCCTTTACACTACACAATCCACATGGACTCTAAGTACGATCTCAACATCCGGAATAAAAACGCTGTCATAAAGCTTCTGGAGCATGAGGCTGAGGTAACGAACTGTATGGTAGTGGCAGACCTGTGTGTCTGTCCTGATAAAAAAATGAATGTTGACAAACAATTTGAGTTGATGTGATATTTTTGACATATGAATAATAGAAAAGATAAGGCAGTCAGATTGAAATTATCAAGGACACACAAACCGGACGAAATAGCGCTTGAGGAATGGCAGCGTTTGCTGAGAAAACAATACGGAGAGCAGCAAGATTATACACTCAAGAATATCGGTGAACATCCAATATTCTCTGAATTTTTGCTCACCAATCCCGGTTCTGGAAAGACTTACAGGGTTGCCATCCGTGGAAACAACCCGGGATATAACTATTGCTCCTGTCCTGATTTCAGCATCAATAACCTTGGGACATGCAAACATATAGAATTTATCCTATCCAGATTAATGAAGAAAAAAGGGGCGAAAAAGGCGTTCAGAGAGGGGTATATCCAGCCTTATTCCGAGGTATACGTACACTATGGACTCAAAAGGGATGTAAGGTTCAATACCGGGAAGGAGGCACCTTCTGAGTTGCTCTCTCTGGTGACTGAATTTTTTGAGTCAAATGGTATTCTTAAGGATGATCATATCCTTAATTTTAACCAATTTCTTAACCGATTACCCCGGGGAAATGGACACGAAGTGCGATGTTATGATGATGTAATGTCCTACATCGCTGAACATCAGGATGCAGAACACCGGCGGGATATCATCAACTCTACGCTCAAGGAGGGGATTGACAGCCCTCTTTTTAAAGATATTCTCAAGACCGAGTTATACCCGTATCAGCGAGAAGGTGCATTGTTTGCAGTAAAGGCCGGAAGATGCCTTATCGGTGATGATATGGGACTGGGGAAAACCATTGAAGCCATTGCAGCCGCCGAGCTCATGGTTAAGCTGTTCAATATTCGGAAGGTTTTGATTATATGCCCTACTTCCCTGAAACATCAGTGGCGTACAGAGATAGAAAAGTTCACCGGCAGGTCGGTTGATGTGATTGAGGGCCTGAACCATCAGAGGATGGGACTCTATCAAAAGGAGTCCTTTTACAAGCTTATCAATTACGAGATGGTCTTCCGGGATGCGGAAAGGATAATTGAATGGGCACCTGATCTCATAATATTGGACGAGGCACAAAGGATTAAAAACTGGAAGACGAGAACCGCTCAATATGTAAAGCAGCTTGAATCTACCTTTGCCATTGTGCTTACCGGAACCCCCATAGAAAATAAGATTGAAGAGCTGCATTCCCTGGTAGAATTTATTGATCGACGGCACCTTGGGCCTTTATACAGGTTTGTCCATCACCACAGGGTCGTAGATGAAGGCGGAAAGGTAATTGGATACCGGAACCTGCAGTCTGTCAGAGATTCATTGAAGCATGTCATGATCCGCAGAAAAAAGGAAGATGTGCTCAAACAGCTTCCTGAAAGGATAGATAAGAACTTTTTTGTGCCCATGACGAACGAGCAAAGGGCTATACATGATGAGAATTATGACATTGTAGTAAAATTGGTGGCAAAGTGGAGGCGGTATAAGTTCCTATGCGAGGCTGACCAGAGGCGTTTGCAGATAGCCTTGAATTATATGAGAATGGCTGCCGACAATACCTATCTGGTAGATAAGAAAACGGTTCATGGACCAAAGATTGAGGAGTTGTCCATAATCCTGAAAGAAATAATCATTGAGGGTGGAGAAAAAGCAGTCATCTTCAGTCAATGGATCAGGATGATGGAATTGATTGAACAGATTCTTGAGAAAAACGGGATCAAATATGTTCACCTGAACGGAAGCGTTCCATCGAAAGAGAGAAAGACCCTGATGTCGCGATTTAAGGAAGATCCTACGTGCATGGTATTTCTATCTACAGACGCAGGCGGAGTCGGGTTAAACCTGCAAAGCGGCTCTTTTGTAATAAACATGGATATTCCATGGAATCCTGCTGTTCTTGAGCAACGTATAGGCAGGGTGCATAGACTTGGACAACACAGGACAGTTCATGTCATAAACTTTATCACATCTACATCAATTGAGGAGAGGATACTCGATCTCCTCAAGTTTAAAAAGTCCCTGTTTGCAGGTGCTCTGGATAATGATGGACAAGATGTTGTGATGGTTGGAGAATCCCAGATGAAAAGATTTATGGAATCAGTGGGGAGTATAGCGGAAAATCTGGAGAAGGTGGATCATGCAATGGAAAAACAACAAGAGATAGAAGCCGATCTGGCAAGAAATGCCGCCGATATAGCGGACCTACAGGAAACGGAAAACAGCGATAAAACTATGCCTCCAATGGAATATGATGGAAGGGACATGGAACCGTTGCATAATCTGCTCACCAGCGCCGCTCAATTTCTGATGAACCTCAATAAACTCATCTCACAACCATCGCAGCCTGCCGGACAGACCGGGAATAGTTATCTGAATACTATGATAGACAGGGACGAAAAAACAGGAAAAACCTATGTAAAAATACCGCTTCCGGAAACCGATGCTGTAAAGAATATCTTTTCAGCCATAGCTGCATTGCTGCCGAATATGGTGCAGGGAACAAAGACATGAATGTGTACAATTTTTAAAGCCAGTTTTGTAATTACTGACTCTGAAACATAAAATTAATTGAATCAGATGGCTGGTATTTAATTACAACAAAAGGCAGTCATAGACAATATAAACATACTATAAAACCCGGACGAGTTACAATTGCAGGACACCAAAATGATGATTTAGCACCGGGAACATTAAATAGTATTTTGAAGCAAGCAAAATTAAAGGAGGTAAAATAAGATGTATCGTTTCCTTATAATTATTGAGAAGGCTGATGGTAATTATTCAGCATATTCACCTGATTTGCCCGGTTGTATCGCTACAGGCAGCACCCGTTTTTATGCAGAGAAGAATATGCATGAAGCTATTGAAATGCATGTGCGAGGATTACAAGAAGACAGAGAACCCATCCCAGAACCCCGTTCTTTTGCCGAATATATAGCTGTTCCATAGAAGATATATCGATCGTTTTTGCAAAACATTGGGAGGCTACGTATATTAAAGTCATCAATGATCTTCCTACCGAAGAAGCAATCATTAAAGAAAAGCTTCAAAGACTTAATGAGCAGATTGCGCTTCTTACGGAGTTAAAACAAGAATACCTTTATAAACTTCGTTCCCTTGAGAAGAATACCGCTCCATCTGCTCCAGCCGCTACAAAACCCGGTCTTTCTCAGGAAGAAAAAATAAACCTGTTTATGACTTATTTCAGAGGACGCAGTGATGTGTATGCCCGTTTGTGGACTAGTAACCGTACCGGCAAAAAGGGCTATAGTCCTGTCTGTGCTAACGAGTGGGGTCATCGGATATGCGGAAAACCCGGTGTAAAATGCTCTGAATGTCGAAATCAAAAATTTATGCCGCTCGATACGAATGCTATAGTGGAACATCTCTCGGGCAATCAGGTTATCGGCATATATCCAATGCTTCAAAACGACAATTGCTTTTTTCTGGCCATGGATTTTGACAGGGAACATTGGCTGGATGATATTTCAGTATTGAAAAAGATTTGTAATGATGAAGGCATTCCCGCAATCATTGAGAGGTCCCGCTCCGGTACAGGCGGGCATCTGTGGATATTCTTCAACGAAGAAATTCCGGCAGTTTTGGCAAGGAAACTCGGAAGCTATTTGATTACCATAGCTATGAACAAGCGGTATCAAATAGACATGAAAAGCTATGATCGATTGTTTCCTAATCAGGACACATTACCCAAAGGGGGTTTTGGAAATCTCATAGCACTGCCTTTTCAGAAAAAATCTATAGATAATGGTAACAGCGTTTTCATTGATGAAAAAGGTATTCCTTATTCGGATCAATGGGACTTTCTTAGCTCCATCCGTAGAATGCCATATCAAGAAATACAGGGCATTGTTGATAAAGGGATGAAAACCGGACAGATAATTGTAGTCAGACGAGGTTCTGTTGATGAAAGCGATGAGCCGTGGATGAGACTGTCTTCTGAGAAAAGACAATTAAAGATAGAAATTAAAGATTTACCGGATTCTATTGAATCAGTATTGGCAAACCGCATTTACATTAAAACAGAAAACATACCTCCTATTTTACTAAATCAACTCAAACATCTTGCAGCGTTTCAAAATCCTGAATTTTATAAAAAGCAGAAAATGAGGTTTTCTACTCATGCCACCCCAAGGATAATCTGCTGTTCCGAGATTATTGACGAGTATCTTTCACTACCCAGAGGGTGTCTGCACGATATGGAAACACTTCTGAAGGAGCTCGGCATAAAACTTTTGATTCAGGACAAGAGAAATGCAGGGAGCAAGATGGATTTTTCTTTCCAGGGATCACTTAATATAGAACAATATAAAGCACTCAAAAGTATATTATCGGATGACTTTGGTGTTTTTGTCGCACCGCCCGGGACAGGGAAAACAGTGCTGGCAATAGCTGCAATTGCCGAAAGAAAAACAAACACGCTGATATTGGTCCATAGAAAACCGTTAATGGAGCAATGGCGGTTACAAATAGCATCGTTACTCAATATTGAAAAAAAGTGTATCGGCCATATCGGTAGCGGCAAAAACAAACCTACAAACATTATTGATGTCGCTATGTTTCAAAGCATGGATGCCCAAGAAGGTGTCAATGACCTGATTGCAAACTATGGGTTTGTGATAGTAGACGAATGTCATCATGTGAGCGCCTTTTCATTTGAAAAAGTACTTAATCAAGCAAAGGCTAAGTATGTTTTGGGACTTACAGCAACACCATATCGCAGGGATGGCCATCAACCGATTATCCATTTTCAATGTGGGCATGTATGTTGCCAGATAAAGCAGAAGGATTTATCAGAATATGTTGCAAATGCCTATGTTATAACAAGAGAAACTACTTTTTCGTATGAATGGAATGAAAGCTCCAAAATACAGGAGCTCTGGCAGAATATGATTACCGATGAACAGCGCAACCAGATGATTGTCAATGATATTCTTGATGTTTTAGAGGAAAACCGGTTCCCTTTGATTCTCACGGAGCAAAGGGAACATCTGGAACGATTGGCTGAGTTACTCCACGACAAGGTTGATTTAATTATACTTCTCTATGGCGGTTTGAAAGAAAAAGCCCGCCAAGATGTAATGGAAAAACTTAAGAACAGTACCCCTGATGATAAAAAAGTCATAATAGCTACAGGGTCGTATATTGGTGAAGGGTTTGACGAACCACGATTAGACACACTGTTTTTAACTATGCCCCGCTCATTTAAGGGACGCATAGTTCAATATGCCGGACGTTTACATAGACATTACATGAACAAGCAGGATATTCGTATCTATGACTACGTCGACAGCGGTATTTCTGTCCTGTTGAATATGTTCAGGAAACGTATGAAGACTTACAAGATGCTTGGATACTCTATCAATGAAAAAGAAAAGTGAAATACACGAATCTATCAAAACTAAACAAGAAGGAGTATCATTGGATTATTCAGACTATAAACCTTCCAAGGTAACAGATGTTTATTTACAAATTGACGGCTAACCACTTTGCAGTAAAGGTAATCCTTGACACATATAATCATAATGTTTTACATATCACTATATCGTGATAAAGGAATTCATAACCAAAAAGACATCTGAGATAGAAACTGTAAATAAGCGCAAATACTCATGAAGCTCTGCTTTTAAGTTTGAGAAGAGGTAAAAGATGAAGGTAATGTTTATGTGTACGGGTAATTCATGCCGCAGTCAGATGGCAGAAGGGTTTGCAAGGGCATTGGGTAAAGGATTGATAGAGCCCTCTAGCGCCGGTGTGATGCCATCAGAGGTGCATCCGAAAACTGTTCAGGTGATGAAAGAGATAGGTATAGACATTTCAAACCAGAGGTCAAAGGGTATAGATGAAAGCCTTTTGAATACAATGGATATAGTTATTACACTGTGCAGCAGTGCAGAGGCAATGTGTCCTATGACACCGCCGCGAATAAGGCGTATCCACTGGTCTATAGATGATCCAAAATCAGCCACGGGTACTGAAGAAGAGGTGCTTAATGCCTTTCGAAGGGCGAGAGAAGAAATAAAGAAAAAAATTGAAATCCTGATTGAGGAATTAAAACGTGTTCAGAAGATTGTTTGAGAAATTGCACAACTTCAGGTTGCTGCCGGTCTTTGTGATCGTGAGCATGGCAATAGGCATAGGCATCGGCAGGTTATACGGGATTTCCAATTTTGCACTCACACCGCCGATCGACGCTATCAAAGCCATATTCCATGGAACATACGCATTTAATCTCCCCAACACCCTTGCTCTCGGGGTTGTGGCGGGTCTTTTCATGATGATATACCCGGCGATGGCAAACATTAAATTTGAAGACCTGGGCAAGGCTGCACGATCACCAAAACAGCTTCTTATTGTCATGTTCTTCAACTTTGCGATAGCCCCGTTTTTTATGCTTTTGCTCGCCAAGATCTTTTTGGGCGGCGAGCCCGATCTTTATACAGGGCTTGTTTTGTACGGCCTTGCACCATGCATAGCAATGGTGATTGTTTTTACCTACCTTGCACAGGGCAATGCACCTCTCGCGATAATACTCGTGGCCGTAAACTCCATCATTCAAATGCTGCTTATTCCGGTCTACGCGAAACTTCTGCTCGGTAATGTCCATTTTGATGTCTGGGTCATCGGCGAAAGCGTGCTCCTCTATCTCGGCTTACCTCTTGTTGCCGGCATACTTACACGAGTGTTGGGTGTAAAGAGATTCGGCGAAGCGTGGTTTAATAAACTGAAATTCTATCTTGACACCTTATCCATCGCCGGGCTCCTTTTTACGCTTATCGTTATGTTCGCACTCAAAGGCGATCTGATCCTGAAGGAGCCGTTTTTGATAGTACGGATGGCTGTGCCCATGATACTTTTTTTCTGGGTGATGTTTCCCGTGGTTTATCTCGTGAGCTGGAAGCTGAAGTTGAATTACGAAGATTCTGTGGCTGTTGCATTCAATTCCACGGGCAGGGATTTTGAGATAGCTATTGCAATAGCCATAACCGCATTCAACCCCACCGTTGCACTTGCGACCGTCATTGGTCCGCTTATCGAGGTGCCGGTCATGCTCGTGCTTGTCTGGTTCGCAAAGAGAACTGAAATGAAGCTCTTTTGGCAGCAAAAAATTGCTTAAAGAGATTACTGCAGTTTCTTTTCTTCTCTGATCGTCGTCAACTGCAAAAAGTGTTTTATCGAGTTCCTTGTATCCATGTAGCTTTTTATGGCTTCCCACTTAAAATCAAGATATCTGTGTGCTAATCTGTTCCTCTGCCTCGCAAGTCGCGCCAATTGAGTGGCTTCATTACTGGTCAGGCCGACGATAAGGCTTGCCTGTTCAATAACTGTTGCATAGTCCTCAACCCGCTTTTCTTCCTCGACAACTATTACACCCGAGATTTCTATTAAAGCCGTGAGAATATTTTCAACGGTCTTTTCAAGGGCCTTTAATTTTAATGGTTCCATTATGCGATAATTCTGCCACGTAATGCCTGAGAAGTATGCGTCGAAATCCTCCATTTCTTTTACAATGAAGTTTACCGATGCAATCACTCTACCCTTTGAATAAAAAAAATCGGGAGTCACGATGCAATTTTCTCCAATCGCTTGTTCGCTATATCAAGTTGCCATTTCAGTCCGAAGCTGCTGAAGTCTTCCATTTCATAAATAGCCCTGAGAAAATAGTCAATGTAACAGTTCGCATCGCCGACAAATAGGGGCTTGCCGTGTACTATGGCATTATAATAGAGCAGGGGTTTGCTGAAATCGCTGTCGATGAAAATAATTTCGACATCTTTTCCCGTCAGCTTACCGGTGGCAATGGATATATCGGTAATAACCTCGAACAGATTTTTTTTATCCTTTGCTTTGTCTTCTTCAAATACAAGAGCAACATCTATGTCCGATTGTTCGGTTTGATTATGGTGGGCATAAGAACCATACAGAAAAGCCAGTTTAATGCCATATTTTTCTGCATTTGTTTTGAAATATGTTTTCAGTATGTCAAGGATATCCATATTCAATACTCTCTTCTATGAAGTATATAGGGCAGTGAACTAAAAGTCAAAAGAGGTCGTATAAAATTGATTGGCGCAAATGTAATAAATACAGCAATTGTCATCTCGATGTTGTTTCAGGCTCTTGCTCTTGTGGAATATAAATACAAGATGCTGACATAGATTCAGCATGACAAACCTGCTATTTTTTGAATTGTCGATCAGCCTAATTTATCTTGACAAGTTATGAGCGAATGCTTATAAATAGTATAAGGGTTTCAAAGAGGATCTGATTAAATTAAGGAGGTGAATTATATGTATGGACATGAAGGTTGTCACCACGAAGGTAATGGCAGAGGTATGTGGGAAAATGAGCATCAGCATGGCAGAGGAGCAGGCTGCTGTGGAGAAGAAAGGCATGGGTATGAACACGGCTATGGGTTCAGCCATAGATTCAGAGATGAAATATTCCCATCCCGTGAGCGTTTGCAGAAAACTCTCGAATGGCTAAAGCAAGAGAAATCGGATTTAGAAAAACGCATAACCGATTTAGATGCCTTACTCAAGAGCAGTCAGAGTTAAACATGCTGTTGTGAATAGGAAGGGGAGTGCGTAAATAAACAAACCTTCCTATTACTTTTTTAAGTATAAAATATTATTATTCAAATATGATGAACAAGTCTTTCCAGAAAACTCCTTCCATGTGGAGTTTGTTCCTATCATTCTTACGGCTTGGGCTGACAGCCTTCGGTGGTCCTGCAATGGTTGCGTATATCAAAGAGCTCTCCGTAAAACAGAATAGCTGGCTTGATGAGCAGAGCTTTCAAGAAGGGGTTGTAATATGTCAGTCCATACCAGGTGCAACCGCCATGCAAACCGCAGCTTATGTGGGTCTCAGAGCACGAGGTTTAAAAGGTGCATTGACTACATATATAGGATTTGGTTTGCCTGCATTTATTTTCATGTTGATCCTGTCATTCCTCTATGTAAGATACAGCACCTTAAATCAGGTCAGTGCACTATTCAGGGGGCTTGCCGTGATCGTTGTTGCTATTGTAGCCAATGCAACCTATTCATTCGGGAAAGGCTCAGTCAAAGATTATAAAGAGCTCTTGATAGCTCTGTTGGCAGCCATACTCTTCTGGTTAGGTCTAAGCCCTTTTCTCGTAATTATCGGGGCTGCATTAGCCGGTATTTTATTGTTTAGCGCAGACAAGATAGTATCATCATTCGTTCCAAATCAGAAAAACGGCAACACGGCGTTCTATAAACATATCAGTCTGCTTTTTCTCCTATTGATCACTGCTCTTATAGGGATTTATTATACAAACACAAAACTCTTCAACCTTGCGGCATTGATGCTCAAGATAGATACCTTTGCCTTTGGAGGCGGTTTTGCATCTGTACCATTGATGCTTCATGAGGTTGTTTCTGTAAAAAGATGGATGGATTATAAAACATTCATTGATGGCATTGCATTGGGTCAGATAACACCTGGACCGATTGTTATAACAGCGACCTTTGTAGGTTTTATCGTCTATGGAATTATTGGGGCACTGGTTGCAACTGTTGCCGTATTTACACCTTCTTTTTTGATACTCGTTCTGGTAACTCCTGTATTTGATAGATTAAAGTCATCTGTCCTGATTTCAAAGGCAACAAAAGGGATACTTGCCTCCTTTGTAGGGCTTTTATTCTTTGTTACCATAAAATTCGCACTGGCAGTACCCTGGGATGTTGCAAAGGTTGTGTTCGGTATAGCTGCATTGGCTGCACTGCTCAAAAAAGTTAATATTTTATACGTGGTCTTGATAGGGGCAGTTGTTTCAATATTCTTGTTTTAAGTTAAGATAGGGAGGGGGTATTGGGGTGATTCTTAGTTGGGGGGGAATAGGCCAGTTCCAATTTTATAAAGATGTATTGATAGATATTTATAATTTCATTTTTACATCAAGCATAGGCTTTAAAACCTTTTGCATGTGGTTGATAAATTCATTAAATTGAGTAACAAATTCAATATAAGCATCCACATCTACTTTGCCGTTTTTAAGAAACGGGTTTTTCCATTGTGAGCGAAGCATTTCGATGTCCTTTTTAAAGCTTTCTGATTTTGCAAACTCGAGAAGCTCTTTTTTAGCCTCTTCAGAAAGTTTCATTGCTCCCCGCCTTCAAATATTTGTTTGTATAGATTTTCCATACCAAAAATCTTGAAGTATTCTTTCACCAATTCCATATTGAGCAGATCCCTGTATAGTGATACGAGCACTTCTATATCAGCAATATCTATTTTTTCTCTTGAAGGATTATTAAAAATAGACTGGAGTTTCAGTCCAATAATGTCCTCGGGTAGCAAAGTCTTTATTTTTAATTTACCGCCAAAAATATCTTTCGCCTTTGCCCTTTGTAACATTTCAAGGCTTACCTTTCTAAAAGCATGGATAAAATCTATACCGCCAAAAATTTTCATGGGCGAGATATATTGTGAAACATTTTTAGTGTGATTATACCGCTCATAGCTCATATCAATCATAATGTTATGGACTGCCTTCATGTCATCCTTGTTTACAAGAAAATCCAGATCCACGGTTGATCTTGAACCACCCCATAAGCCCATAGCAAAGCCGCCGGTCAAAGCATAGCGGATATTATGCTCGTCAAAGGCAGTTAAAAGTTTTTCCAGAACAAGTTTAAAGTCCATTTAAATACATTCTTAACAATACCATTTAAATAATGCATACATTAGCAAATATCTACTATATTATCAATAATCCTTCCCTATTTTTTAAAATAAATATTTTAGGGTAAATAAACTCAACAATTGGTCTGCTTAAAATATCGATTGAAAATAATGTCCTAAAATCCCGCCGAATTATAACAAGGATTGGGATGGTTCTGGGATATGAAACAGTTTAAACAGATACCTTTGGTTTTTAGAAATCTCGGTCAGTATTTTCCTATTGTCTGATAGCTCTACGACCTTCAAACGCTTCAGTTCGCTCATCACCTCTTCCTGGGTATATCGCTTGTACAGATCGGTTGTTTTCATAGTCTTGTCGATCCATGAATGGAGAATCAAACCAATAAATGCCATAAAGGTCCGCCCCCCCATCGCCAACTCCGAGTGGATGCGTAATCGTTTCATATCCAGTTCATTCTCCATATTGTCAAATGCCCTCTCGACAATATCTTTTGAACGATACAGATACAGACACCCTTTCTCATCACGCACCGTATTGCTTATCATGACCATGAATCCCTTGTATTCCAAGGCATCTCTGATTGCCTCCTCCCGCCGTAGAATCCGCACCCCCTCCTTTGACTTCCGTACCCTCACATATTTCATGCAGGGGTCAGAAAATCCGTATGCCGGGTGTCGCCGGTCTTTCAGTCTTTGTTCCAGATTCATAATCCTTTTGAGAAGGCTTTCTTTTGCATCAAGGGCTCGCCGTTCGTTATAATAAACAAACACATATCCCCGATGACCGTGGATCGTTATCTTTTGCCTTTCGCCCTGGATAATATCGCCGTTGAGAGGAAACGACTGTCTCGGGGACTGCAACGCCTCTCTCATCGTATCAACCCATGTTTTGGCAAATTGAGTGGTAAAGGGAACAGCAATAGCGTATTTTATCCCTTTTTGAGCCATCTGCTCGAGGTTGGCATCACTGTAGAATCCTTTGTCCATGACAAATCGCACGGAATCAATCTGAAGTTCCTTGGCATACTGAATCATGTTGGACAGGGTACTCATGTCCCGAATACTTCCCGCAACGACAAAATAAAATATGGGCAGGAAAGAACTCTCCCCGAACAGCATAGCCATGTTGATTTGAGGCAGTTCCTCTCCATCCCGATTATATCCGAACTCCAGGAACTCATTGAGCCTGGAATAGGAAGAAATAGAGGTGATGTCGTATGCTATACATTCCTGCTCTGCCCGTTTCCGTGCCCATGCCCTGAAAAAAGACATCCGATCGTGATCCCGTGTCCCCAGTTCTTGAAGCAGTTCGCTGATACGCTGTGAGGAAAGGCGGATGTTTTGGATGGTCTCGGTAGACAAACACCACGGCTCGCACAGATACAAAGGCTTTCGCTCGGAGACTTCATAAAAGGCACAGGTGAGTATCTCCCCCCATATATCGGGAAAGACCTCCTTAAGCACAGAAAGAAGCCCAGTCTGTTGTGCGATGGTCAACAGGAAATGATAATTCCCATAGTCTCTGCATCCCCGGGGAGGGAGTTGAGATTTGGATGGAATGATCTCTCCGGTCTTCGGGTCCTTCTTCCCCAGAAGGATGCGGCGATGCCGGGCCTGTTTCTTGTCTTTGTCCCAGTAGCCTTCGGAACGATACACATAGGTAACCCCTTTGATGGTATGTTCAACGAAAAAAGCCATATCTTCCTCCTTTCATTGTTATAATTATAACAATGATAAAACAAAAAGTCAAGTCTTTTCTATAAACGAAGCGATTGACTTTAAGAGTGGGAAAGACTAATTCTTTAAAAAATTGAAGAAGTCCTTGTTCTAATTTAACGGGACTTTAGGATCTGATCGTTGGCCGCGGAGCTGTCGCGGGTCACCTGCTCAGCCATTTGAGGTGTCTGTGCGCCAGCAGGAGCAGTGCCGGGAACACGGTTATGGAGACGATGGAGCTGTATATCACCATGCTCGCCGAGAGGATGCCGAAGTAGATCATGGGCAGGAAGCTCGAGATCGTAAGCACCGAGAAGTCCCCGACGAGCACGATGGCGCTGTTGAGGATCGACCTGCCCGTTACCACGGTCGCCTCCTTCATGGCCCTCTCGATGGATCCGTTCTCGTCCTGCCTGAACCGCATCCTGAATCCCATCACGAAGTGGATTATATAGTCCACGCCGACGCCTATCGTCATACTCGCTATGAGCCCGGTCGCGACGTTCAGGGGGATATGGAACAGCTCCATTATGCCATAGTTGTACGTGACTTTTATCAGGAGCGGAGCGAGCGTTATGAGCCCTCCCAGGAGCGACTTGAACACGATGGACAGCAGGAGAAAGACCGCTATGATGGATAAGTAGAGGCTCGTTTCCTGGTTCTCTATCAGGTGCTTGTTGATCGTGATCATAAGCATGGGCGAGCCCGTCAACGTAAAGTGCAAGTCCTTCGATTCCAGGGGCCCGATCCTGTCCATGACCTGTGCAACGATGGCCTCTATCTCGTGGTAGCCGAATTTCCCTATCCTCGCCTGGATGACGGCCTGCCTCGAATCGGGTGTGATAAGCGTATCGAGCATCTTTTGATCGGACATGGAGTAGAGCAGCAGGTACTGGGCGATCGCATTGCCAGAGTCCGGGACCCTATGGAAGGAGGGATCGTTGTTGTGCATGACCTGGTTCATTTTCTCGACGAGGTCGGCTATGCTGAAGGGATGACTGATCCCCCTGACCGTTTTCAGGGCATCCTCGACCATGACCATCTTTTTCATGGTGTCGGGGGATTTTATGTTTCCGT
>JAMCPX010000004.1 GCA_023382265.1 Deltaproteobacteria bacterium
CTGCCGGATACACCTCCCTCCCCAAGACCTGATGGAACCGCCTCTGTTGTTGGACTTGTTGCACCCATGCCTATCGGTGCAAGACCTTCAGGGGCTATTGTGCCTGCAGGAGCCGTGCTGCCGGATACACCTCCCTCCCCAAGCCCTGATGGAACCGCCTCTGTTGTGGTAGTTAAAACAGTACTTGTTTGGGGCATACCTTCTAATAAACTCTGCGCAGGCCGTTCGGCCCCAGTCTTTTGTGTTACAATAATTCCTCTTGCACAAGATGTGAGTAGTATGATTATTAAAAATAAAAATATTTTTTTTAATTTATAACTTTTCATTGTTATCACTCCTTTTTTTATATATCACAAAAACATATCATTTTAAAGTAAACCGAAACTTTATCATATTAGGATATAACAATATTTTATGTATATCAAAAAAATATGGAGCTGAAGGGGATCGAACCCTCAACCTCTACAATGCCATTGTAGCGCTCTCCCAACTGAGCTACAGCCCCCCATTTACAAATAGTTTTATGCCTGATCAGTATTTCCTGATTTTCTTTTATCTTGCATGTTATTTATCTCTTCTTTCGCGATGATTATGTTCTGTTCAAGGTTATTCAACCTTTCGATAGATGAGGAAAAGATTTTTACATCGTTAATTCCTGATTTTGCAATTGTATAGAATTGTTCTCCCAGTTCAAAGAGAGCTTTATTATATTGTCTGGTGACTTCATACAATTTAAGTTTCTTTTTAAAGAAGTTCGTATACAGCAAAATTGTTTCTTTAAATTTTTCCATTATAACAATTATTTTATTCTTCAGATTTTCTTCATGCATATTGTTCTGTAATAACAGATATGCATATAGAAGTCAATATTTTCGAAGTCTTAAACATCAGGGTTTCAAATCCAACAGCTACGCATGATGCAGCAAATAAACTTAATCCAGGATACCTTACACAAACTCATCTAAGATAAAACCAGATTAGAAAAATAAAATGGGAGGCATGAACCTCCCATTTTTTATATCTTACCTTGTAATAAAAATGCTATAACAAAGGCGTATATAACAAGTGACTCTACCAGAGCAAGACCAATGATCATGGGCGTTACGATTTTGCCGGACGCACCAGGGTTTCTCGCAATACCATCAAGCGCAGAAGCGATTGATCTGCCCTGTCCAAGTGCACCGCCAAATGCAGCTATACCAATTCCAAGACCGCTTGCAAGAGCAAGTGCTGCATCCTTAAGACCTGTACCTTGCGGCTGCACAGTAGCACCAGCCTCTGCTGCAAGTGCGGGGATCGCTGTGATCATTAGCAGTACGATAGATGTAAATATTCGTTTAAACATGTTTTTTCCTCCTTTTATATTAATGTTCTTCTTCGTGTGCGACGGCAAGTGCTATGTATATGGCACTTAAAATAGAGAATACAAGTGCTTGAATAAAAGATACAAATATTCCAAGCATCATAAATATGATAGGAACCCCTACAGGCACGAGGTGCGAAAATATGTGTAGTGCCGTATGATCTCCGAGCATGTTTGCAAAGAGCCTGAGGGAAAGCGACAGCGGTCTAACAAGATTACTTATCAGTTCAACTACTATCATTATAGGTGCAAGTACCCAGACGGGTCCCATAAAATGTTTGAGATATTTTATGCCATGTGCTCTAAACCCAAAATAGTTGTAAGCAATAAACACAATAACAGCCATTGCAAAATTTGTGTGTAAGTTGTCGGTTGGAGGCACCATACCCGGAATCACCCCAAAAAGATTTGATATAAAGATAAATACAAATAACGTTCCAATCAAAGGCAGATACCTTTCCGGTTCTTCCGGTATTACAGATGCCGTAAAATTATAAAGAGCCTCATAGATCATATCAAATATAGAAAGTAGGGTAAATCCACCGTCAGGGACCTCAGGATAATTTCTTTTTTTTAATAATCTATAGGTAAACAAAGAGAATAATATAAGTATTATGCCTGAAATAAAGTATGTAATTACGTAATCATGTACTTTGTTTAATTCCGGTATAATGCTAAACCATGTTAATTGTTCATGCATTTTGCTCTCCCCCTATCATGGATATTATACCTGTGATAACAATACTAACGGGTGCTACTGTTATTCCTAATATGAATGGAATGACAGGTAATTTTATTGTTACGATGGATATATAAAGCGATGCAAGTAATAATGGATATTTTAAAAATATCAAAAGCCCGAAGAATAGCTTATTTTTATGCTTTAATAGTTTCGCTATGCCAAAACCAATCACGCCAATGTCTATTATGATGATCACAGCACCTATTAAGAATGATAGAAAATTGTGTTTATCATGAGAAAACACTACCCCGCCAGCTATAATAACAGCAGCACATACTGCGATCCATATTTTATAAATAAACGGTTTCATTTTTTATTAGCCCCTAAAAACTTAACCAGCTCTATCAACCTCATTACACTTGCCAGAAAGCCAAGTATAGTAAAAGCTATAGTAAACCACGGCGTTGTCTTAAGGTATTTATCAATATAATCTCCTATCAGTATACCTACTACTACAGAGAGTCCTGCCTCAATACTCAGAGAAAATACGGTGCCAACCTTTTTTAAATTAAATCCGAGCACGATAATATTGTTGCTAACACAATGATAAAAAACAAGTCAAATGAATTAAACGATATCAGTTTAATTGGAATGCTCTCTTATGAACTCATCGAGTTTTTTTGTGTCTTCTTGATGTTTTATAACTGCTTTTTTAGGTTTTTCCTGCTGTACCTGTTTCTCTGGTTCGGAATTTTTAGGTTGTTTTTCGGAAAGGAACTGTTTTTTAAGTTCCTCTGTCCTTTGCTTAATATCTTCTATTTTATGCCGGTTTTTGAGTGTTATCTCCAGAGCGTTATGCTGCAATCTGATTCTGATAAAATAGATCAGGGCTGCTATAATAATAATTAAAATAATAAATTTCAAAATTTTCAGCATTTTAATCTTTCCATTTCTCATACGCATAAGATGGAAGTTCTTTTATGAACCTTGATGGTTTTGTTATCATATTATCGTAGTTACCTCTTTCCGGCAAGGCTTCAGGATAGCAAAGATATAAAATATCTTTTGCACGGGTTATCGCAACATAAAATAATCGCCTTTCTTCCTCGATAGCATCGTTATCAACTTCTGCATGACTTTTTTGCGTGCCTCTTATAATCGGGAACTTGCCGTCCACGAGCCATGGAATAAATACTGCTTTCCATTCAAGCCCCTTTGCCTGGTGTATGCTTGAAAGAACAACCTGCTCTTTTTCTCCTGCATCGTTAGCAGACGCTGAAACAGTTGCTACGAGTGCCATTTCACTTAAAAAATCGGTAACATTTTTGAATTTCGTAGAATAATTAATTAGCTGCTTTATATCTTCAAGCCTTGTTTCATAGTTTGTATAAGCAAGTTTGAGATATTCATTGTAGCCGTTATCAAGGATAAGCATAAGCATGTCGGAAGGCAGTTTTTCTTCTATATTTGATAGCATTTGCAAGAGCTCATAAAATTTATTTAAATGGTGCATAGCTTTTTTTGATATTATCCCGGATAGTTCGTTAGAGTTTAATAGGGAGATATCGGATTCATGTTTGCTAAAAAAGTCCCAGACAACTCCTGATGTTTTAACACCAATACCCGGATACAGCTTTAAAGCCCTTTTAAATCCAAGTTCATCGGAAGGGTTATTCATAAACCTCAAATAACTAAGAACATCCTTTATATGCGACTGTTCAAAAAATCGGATCCCTGATCTTACTTCATAAGGTATACCAAGCCTTGTAAGTTCCATCTGTATCTCCATGGAATGGTAATGCGATCTGTAAAGAACCGCAATTTCATTAAGATTGAGATCTGATGAAATCGAGAGTATATGTTTTGCTATAAAACCGGCTTGTTCGTCTGTACTTTCCAATTCCACTACCACAGGTAAAACTCCTGCCCCTCTTGTTGCTATAAGATGTTTTTGATACTGTTTTTTATTCCGAATTATTGTAGCATTCGCGAGGTCGAGTATTGCCTGAGTGCTTCTATAATTTGTCTGAAGCTTATAAACAACAGCATCAGGATATCGCTCTGTAAACCCTAGGATGTTATCATAATGTGCACCCCTGAATGCGTATATGGACTGAGAATCATCTCCCACGACCATAAGGTTTCTATGCTTCTGTGATATTATATCAATAATATCGGCCTGGAGCTTGCTTGTATCCTGATACTCATCAACAAGTATATGCTGGAAGTGCTCTTCATAATGTGTTCTTACGTCATCATGTTCAAGTAGAAGCTGTTTCAAAAGCAACAACAGATCATCAAAATCCAGTGCATTAAGCTTTGCCTTTTTAGTGACCAAACGTTCATGAATCAAGAAAAGGTCATCTATATATTCCGTCAATTGCGGGAATCTCTTTGTTACGGTATGCTCCACATTTATAGAGAGATTGGAGCTGAGGCTGAGTATTGTGTTTACCGTATCCTCCGACGGAAATCGCCTGTTATCGTTAAGACCAAACTCCGTTATCGTATCGGATATGAGGTCTTTTCTATCTTCTTCATCAAGGATTGTAAAATTGTGTTTAAAACCAAGTAGCCCAATGTGTCTTCTAAGGATGAGGTTTGCAATGTGATGAAATGTCCCACCCCAAATACCGGAATTATCCATTGATAAAAGCTTCTGAACCCGGGACAGCATCTCTCTTGCAGCTTTGTTTGTAAATGTTACAAGCAGGAGGCGAGAAGGCGGGACACCATCTTTAATTAGTTTTGCCACTCTATATATGAGTGTCCGTGTTTTCCCACTTCCCGCTCCTGCTATAACCAGAGAAGGCCCTGATGCCGAGAGAACAACTTTTAATTGTTCTTCATTTAAAGCATTCTCAAAATCCAATACAGTATTTATATGCGTTTGTTTTAATAATGGTTGATTAGTCACCAGTTATACTTTTGTTTCAATCTTTGTTTTCGCTTTTAAAGCATTAATCAATGTCTCAAATGCATTTTTTGCTTTCTGTTGTACAAGCATCTGTTTAATCATATCTTTTACGCTTTTAAAATCTTTTTTCTCTGCGGCTTTCTTCGCTACAAGCTGAATAATGTGATAACCAAACTGGGTATGCACTATAGGGCTTATCTGTCCCGGTTTCTTAAGTGCAAAAGCCGCCTCTGAAAATGCAGGAACCATTGCACCTTTTTCAGGAAAAAATCCTACATCACCGCCATTGACCGCAGAAGCCTTATCAATAGATTTTTCCATTGCAAGGGTTGTAAAGGGTACACCTTTTTTTAATTCTTTTTCAATCTGTTCTGCCTCTGCCTGTGTTTTTACAAGTATGTGTCTTACATCAACTTCTTGCGGAACAGTAAACTCTGCCTTATGCTTTTTATAAAAAGCCTGCGCATCTGCGTCTGATACAGTTATACCCTTTTCAAGAGATAAGAAGACCTGCCTTGCAACAAGTTGATCTTTTACCTGTTTTCTGATCTCATCTTCGCTCATACCCGATTCATTCAAAATTTTTTCAAACTTGACTTTGCCAAACTTTGATTCAAGTCCTGAGAGCGTATTGTTAACATCGGTATCGGTAACTGTTATACCGTTTTGCTTTGCATAGCCTAACAGTAGATTTAGCGATATAAGCCCCTGAATCACATTTTGTTTTAGCTCATTTATTATATTAGCATTTTGTTTACTATAAGGATCAAACGGCTTACCCTGTGCAGCAGAAAATTCTTTTAACAAAGCAACCTGTAAGTTGAGTTCCTTGTTTAACTCTTTTTTTGAGATAGTTTTATCCCCGATGATTATGGCAGGTCCTGAACCACTGATCAGCTCAAAAGGTTTTTTACCGCCTTTTAAAACATTGGTTTTCCATAATATGGCAATAGCCGCTATCACTATTACAATTAAAGCAGAAGAAATGACCAATATAGCTTTTCTGCCGGCAGGTTTTGTTCCCTGATCCTTGTTTATACTTTCATTGTTTGTTTCATTGTCAGACATGTAGCCTCCTTAAAATAAGTTGTTTTGACAATCTCATAATTTTTAAAGCATGTCAACTATGTGTATTCTTTTTATCTTTTATTAAAACCCTGTACGATTGTTTGATGGGACATTACCCTTAATTTTGCAATGCGTTTATCAATGGGCGGGTGTGTCGATAGCAGGTCAGCAAGAAAGCCTTCTTTGTTGTCAATACCTCTTGCAAGGGGATCCGATATGAACATGTGTGCCGTTCCTCTGTTTGCATTTCGCATGGGCGTAAAATCCATTCTTATTTTTTCAAGGGCAGATGCAAGAGCCATTGAATTCCTTGTAAATTCTACAGAGGATGCATCTGCTGCATACTCGCGTTCTCTTGATACCGCCATTGCCATGATCTGGCCGATGATGGGTGCAATCACGGCAAGCGATATGGCAATAATTATAAGAAATGCCGGACTGCTTATACCTTCATCCTTTCTTCTTCTTGGTCCATAAAAAGATATACGCCATAGCCAATCACTAATGAGAACAATGGTCCCGAGTAAAACAGCTACAACCATCATGGTTTTAATATCACGGCTTTTTATATGTCCCATTTCATGGCCTATAACAGCCTGAAGCTCTTCTCTGTTCATCTTATCAAGCAATCCCTCAGTAACCGCGATACTTGAATGCATCTGGTCCCTACCTGTTGCAAATGCATTAGGCTGATCGGATGGGATAAGATATACACTTGGCATAGGGTTACCGGATGCAACAGACATTTCTTTTACAACATCCAAAAGTAATCTTCCCTTTGGGAATGCGATCGTATCGGCTGGATCTACGGGCACCGCATTTACAGATGTTAGTACAAAATAATCCCCGTTATAGTACGAAACCCATGCCCAGAAGCCTGCAGTCATGAATGCTACAACCGTTGCAAAGGGGAATCCGCCGTTTAACACATCAATACCAAGATAGAAATGATCTATGAAGTAACCGATAGAAAGGACGACCGCAAAAAAAACAATTATAAGTACAATTGTTGTCCTATTATTGTTTCTTTGTTCCTGAAAAAAATCCATAAATAATCCCGCAAATATCCCTTATTCATCTCGTATATTTACTCTTCTAGACCCAATAAAGCGGTGTTAGTACTCCGCATCAAACAACAATGAATTCTTTTATAAGAATACCGCTCTTCAAATAAATCATACAATTTGTTTAAAGTAAAGTAAAAGTATGCTTTAATTGGACAATGGAAGACACTATGAAGAGAGGAACCACAAAGTTATTCAGAAGCATTGCTGAAGAAATGACCCACACAAAAGGTATCTCTGATAATATAAAGCAACAGACAACCCGCATTATTAAACACAATTTTATATAGGATAGCATGGAAAGGCTTTACATGCATATTTCTTGCCCTATAGTCTTGTACTCTGGTATATAAAAAGGCTATCAGGGATATATGAAAATAAATGTAGAAATAGATAACACCGAGCATGCCGTGGATATTATAAAGGCAGAGCATGAAATATACAAATGCCTTGTAGATGGCAGGGATCTGCACGTTAATCTTTCCATTATTAAGCAGGACAACAATATCAGTGTATACTCAATTATTAGTAATGGGACGTCATACGATGTGGTTGTCCACAAAAATAGGGTTAGTGAGATCGTATGCGTTAATGGCATCACTTATAGTGTTAAAGTGAAGAACATGCTTGATCTTATCAAGTCTAAAGAGAAAAAACTCCATGCTGATGGTAAAGGTTTTAAAATACTCGCACCGATTCCAGGCAAGGTTATTGCGGTTAAAGTTGATAGCGGCAGCAATGTAAAAAAAGGGCAGTCTGTTATTGTTATAGAAGCCATGAAAATGGAAAATGAAATAAGAACACCGGTAGACGGTGTTATAACAGGCATACATGTTAAAGAGGGCGATAAGGTTGAGAAAGATACGAGGCTCATTACTATCGCATTTTAAACTATGAATAAGAATGATAAATTAAAAAATGGGATCAGAGAATATGAGCAGGGCCTTTCAGGTGTAAAAAAGAGAAAGGACAGGTTTGAAACCTTTTCACATATAAACTTAGAGGATCTTTACACTCCCGAAAGTTTAGAACCTTATGATTATGTATCACAACTCGGATTTCCCGGTGAATATCCGTTTACACGGGGTATTCAGCCTCTTATGTATAGAACAAGGTTGTGGACAATGCGGCAGTATGCAGGCTTTGGAGATGCTTTAAAAACAAATCAAAGGTTTAGATATTTACTTGATGCAGGTCAAACAGGACTATCTGTTGCCTTCGATCTGCCCACACAGATGGGGTATGACCCTGATTCTCCTTTTTCGGCAGGCGAGGTCGGCAGGGTTGGTGTTTCAATAAGCACACTTAAGGATATGGAAATATTGTTTGATAAAATACCTCTTGATAAGGTAAGCACATCAATGACTATAAACGCCACTGCTATAATATTACTGACAATGTACATGGCGGTTGCGGACAAGCAGCATGTACCGCACACGAAATTGCAGGGCACTATACAGAATGATATATTAAAGGAATATATTGCAAGAGGTACATATATATTCCCAGTAGAACCTTCAATCCGTATCACTACTGATATATTCGCTTATTGCAAATCACACCTCCCCAACTTTAATACCATCAGTATATCGGGCTATCATATAAGAGAAGCAGGAGCTAACGCTGTTCAGGAGCTTGCGTTTACATTTGCTGATGCAATCGAATATGTAAAAAGCGGGATTAAAGCAGGTCTGGTTATAGATGATTTTGCACCAAGGCTTTCATTCTTTTTTGGAGTTCATAATAACCTTATTGAAGAAATAGCAAAGTTCAGAGCCGCAAGAAGGATATGGGCAAAAATAATGAAAGATATATTCCATGCGGAAAACCCAAAATCAATGATGCTGAGATTCCATACACAAACCTGCGGTTCGACTTTAACGGCACAACAGCCGGATAACAATATAATAAGGGTAACCATACAGGCACTTGCATCAGCCCTTGGAGGAACACAATCGCTCCATACTAATTCAAAAGATGAAGCCCTTGCATTACCTACAGAAGCCTCTGTTAAACTTGCACTGAGGACCCAACAGATTATTGCACACGAATCAGGCATCGCTGATTTTGTGGATCCGCTTGCGGGTTCTTACGCAGTAGAATCATTGACCAACGAGATTGAGAAAAAGGTTATGAACTATCTTGATAAAATAGAAAAAACAGGCGGCGCCGTAAAATGGATACAGTACGGCATGTTTAAGAACGATATAGAAGACTCAGCATACGTGTATCAGCAGGCCATAGAAAAGAAAGAAAGCATTATAGTTGGTGTTAATGAATTTACAGATCACGAGGACGGGCATTTTGATATATTAAAGGTTGATCCTGAGATAGAGAAGGCACAGATCAAAAAACTTAACTTCATCAGGAAGAACAGAGATAATGAATCTGCAGAGCAGACACTTAAAAAGCTAAAACAAGCAGCGCGTTCTCAAGAGAATCTCATGCCTCATATATACGAGGCTGTAAAGGCGTACACATCGATAGGCGAGATCTCTAGTACTTTGAAAGAGGTATTTGGGGAGTTCAGATAAAGATCGGCAATCCCTTGCCATTGTGGACTGTATTTAAATAGCATGCATCAAAAAGACTTGATCCTATTACGGATAGTATCCATGCCAAAAGCTCAGTTTTGTAAAAATCATACAAGTTAATCTAATCATTGATATTATCAAGATAGAAAACAATCCGCTGCCCGTATGGTATGTCGTTTGCATGGGCGTCGATATAAAATTCAGGTGCTACCCCTGTAACGTTCACACCCGATAAAGAGATGGCTATGGTTGACCATGTGTATACAGGCAGTGATTGAGGAAGAGGTGCATCATATAGAATTTTATTCCCCGGTATCAACATGAGGTATACAAAGTCGGTTGCACTTCTGTATAGACCTGACTGTGTATATAAACTGTCAGGATACACATCAAATGATAACACCGCAGAACTGGTAATTGGAACAAGCTCATTCATGCCGAGTGTGACTATGGCGATTACTGGTAACCCTGCCTGCAATACAAGACCGTTTAGCGTAAAGCTGATCATTGCCGATTGGACTGCAGTATCTTTTATAACCCCCTCAGACACGACAACCCCATTTCCGACGGCGTTGTCAGGGTTCGGGAATGTGTCGGTTATGTTATTCGTAAAACATCCGGGATCCGTCATGTCCATGCAGAGCCTGGAGTTGTTCATAGATGCATTTACTGAGAAGCCTGTAAGGGTACTGAAATCGCTCTGGGTATTATTCTGTCCGAGTACCTTTACACCAAACCACCATATACCCTGCGGCAGTGAATATGGAAGAGTGTTATGTATGATCAAGTATGTACATAAGCGTCCTTTTGCCGGCATAAGCAGGGGGTAATTCAATATAATCATCGGCAAGCGTATAATCGGGGTTGTACCAAAGCTGAGCACCGCCAAACCATGATATTTCATTATCTGGAAAATATCCTATAAGCCAATGTTATTCATGGCCAGCATGTATACATCTGACAATCTCGACTTATTACAAGTGCTCTTTACCTTTATTTAGTAAGCCACAGGACTTATAAGCTTCCGGCTTTAAAGGAAGTTTGTGAAGCAAGAGATTAGTCTGTCATTACCGCACCCGCGAAAATCCAAGTCTTAAATATACAGTCTCTGAATTCCCGTTTTAACTGGATAACACTCTTAGCTTCGCCTAAAAGTGCTGGGTTTCAATCATCCGCATCAGCAAAAAAAGACACCGGGAATCTTTATCCTACACGAAGCTCATTGATAGAAGTTACAGGATCTTCAAAAAAAATCATAGAATCAAATGCAGCATCATCAAGAAAACCCTTTCTGCGGAAAGATGGGTTTATTATTTTTTCCCCATCACTGTGCCGCAGCATATTAACTCGGTAAACTCCGGGCCGCATTCAGTCATAACAACCTCTGTTCCGCATGATGTGCAAACGTATTTTTCCTTCTTTGCAGAGTTACCTCTTTTTACTGCCTTTTTTGCTTTTGACTTTTTTATCGCCATAACCGGTCCTCCTCTCATTCTTACTATTTATATAGTATGCCTTACATCCGTATAAGTCAATGAGATACATTCACTCCCTGCTCCCCTTTTTAAGCAAGCCCATGATATGCGGACAGTCAATTCATCAATCATTCATACTCGGTCACAACATCTTATTTACTATTTATAAATTCATTGCTATATTTAGCCTTAGAAAAAGGAATTTCATGAGTTCTATTTTGATTGAGAAAAGAGAAAAAGGCATTGTTGTTTTAACAATAGACAGTCCTGGCAAGCAAAATGCATTTAATGCAAGTATGCTTGAAGAGCTTCAGACAACACTTGAAAGGCTTAAAAAGAATAAAGATATAAAGATTTTATACATAACCGGCTCTGGGGATAAATCCTTTTCAGCCGGCGTGTTTTTAAAAGACCTTGTAGAGTTTGCCAATCCGGCAGAGGCAAGGGTATATGCAGAGCTGCTTGAAAGTACAATGGACAGGCTGTTTAATTTTCCTAAGCCAGTAATTGCACTTATAAACGGATACGCTCTTGGCGGTGGATTCGGTATTGCAATGTCATCGGATATAAGAATTATGACAGAAAATGCCGTCATTGGGTTTCCGGCGGTCAGGATTGGTGCCATACTCCCTGCCGGGTGCACATACAGGTTACTTGAACTTGCCGGTGCAGGCAAAGCAAAAGAATTACTTTTAACGGGAAGACATGTAAAATCTGATGAGGCTTTAAATATGGGACTTGTAAACTATGTTGTTAAAGATAGGGAATCACTCTTTGCAAAGGCTGATGAACTTTCAGAACAGATTCTTCAGGCTTCCGGCCATGCAATTGCTATGACAAAGGCAACCGTTAACCAACATACAAATGAACTCATTTACAGGTATAGCCTATATTCATCCGATAATTTTGCATACCTGTTTACAACAAAGGACTGGAAAGAACGTATCGATAGTTTCTTAAAAAGAAAAAACTGATTGATAAAAAAACTTTTAAAGGTATTATAGTAAAATGGATGCCATGAGTGTGACGGTTACAAAAAAAAGATACAATGTACTTGCATCTCTTTGTATAATAGTAGGTTTCTTACTTATTCTTGAGAACTATGGTTATGTAAGCGGCATGTATAAGCTATGGCCCGTGTTCCCGCTTGTCATTGGTATAGGTTTATATCTTGTCTATAGGGATAGGGGTAGAATAGACCCGGTTATTCTCGCAATCGGTGTTTATATTATTCAGTTCAGTATACTTGCTTTTTATGCAACATATACATCATGGTCCAGTATGGAATACCTGTGGCCGTTGTATATAGGTTTTCTTGGTGTATCAATTCTCTCAATATATATAAGTAATAATAAAAGCATCATATTTTTTCATCTTTCTTTCTTCTTGATCGGCCTGTGTGTGGTATTTTTTCTTGTATTTTCTATCAGTGCAAGACTATGGCCTATTTCACTTATTTTACTTGGAATAAGCATATTACTCATAAAGGAGTTTAACAAATTATGAAAAAAGTATTGTTCATAGAACCAAAAGCTGTTGAAGCAAACGTGTTTGCAAAATTCATTAACCTGCCGTTGTTAGGACCGCTCTATCTCGGTACAATGATAAAGCAGGCAGGTTTTGATGTTAAGATCATTAATGAAAATCTACTTGGAAGGAAGCTCACCCTAAATGAACTTGAGGGCGATGTCCTTTTACTAACATCCCTTACCTGTACATCGGAAAGAGCTTATGAGATTGCAAGGCAGTTCAAGTCAAAGAATCCTAATTCCACGGTCATCATGGGTGGTATTCATGCGACATTTTTACAGGAAGAGGCAGGCAAATATGTAGACTACGTTGTGGCAGGCGAGGGCGAAAATGTCATTATTGATCTATTAAAGCATGGCTCTGATAAACGCATAATTCAGGGGGAATTCCTGCATAAGCTTGATAATATACCGGTACCGGATTTTGATCTGCTCGTCAATAGTAAAAAGTTGAACATTACTCCTGTTATGACATCAAGGGGCTGTCCTTATGATTGCAACTTCTGCTCTGTAACAAAGATGTTCGGTCAGGGTTACAGGACATTCTCGGTAGACAGGGTTATAGAAGAGCTCAAAAATGTAAAAACAGAAAAGGTTTTTTTCTATGATGATAATTTTACCGCAAATATCAACAGAACCTACGAACTGATGGAACGCATAGCAAAAGAAAATTTTAAATTTAGATGGTCAGCCCAGGTAAGGACAGACATTACCCGCTACCCAGATCTTGTAAATGATATGAAACGGGCAGGCTGTGATACTGTTTATGTCGGTTTTGAATCAATCAGCGATAAAACACTAAAGGACCTGAGCAAACATCAAACAATCGAAGATATTAAAAGGGCAATAGATACATTCCATACGAATGACATATATGTTCACGGTATGTTCATTTTTGGCAGCGACGAAGATGAAAAGAATATATTCAAGGAAACAGCAGATTTCTCAATAAAAAATAAGGTTGACACCGTTCAATACGCTATTCTTACACCTCTTCCCGGAACAGAAACATTTGAAAAACTTGAATCACAGGGCAGGTTATTACATAAGATGTGGCAGTATTACGATGGATTGCATGCTGTATTTCAGCCCGAACAGATGTCTGCAATTGAGCTCCAGCAGGGCATGCTTGATGCATTCGAAGAATTTTATTCATACACGAGGATATTTAACGAGGCATTGAATGCATCCTACGATCACAGCATTGGCAAAATAATTGGAGTGATCAAGAAGAAAGTCCATACGCTGGATTTTAAAGACGTAACAATAAAGGTTATTGCAAACCACATTATAAAAAACTGGTACAGGTTAAATAAAGATTATCTTTTGTATCTCTCGCGTGTAAAGGCGTCGGTAAAAGAAGCTACTCATAATTTATTGCCGTCAAGGTAGCCGGATATAGCTTTGTTTACAGCTTCAGGCTTTTCCATCATAACCATGTGGCCTGCACCTGGTATGATCGTAAGAGAGGAGTTTCTAATCTTCTGATTAAGATAACGTGCATACTTCACAGGAGTCATAATATCTTCTGCACCGAAAACAAGCAGGGTATTTATACCGATTTTTTCTACTTCATCCATGATGTCAAACCTGTCGCAAGCCGTGAAATCTGATAACGCAATATGCGCATTAGATTCTGAGATGCTGTCTTTAAATAAAGACTTTTTATGTTCATCCGCAGCCTCTGCAACTGAAAAATCGACAGACATATTAATAAAATTATTGAAGTCGGATTCGATTGTATCGAACACCTGCGGCGAGACCCTTAACCTCGCGCCTGTTCCTATAAGTATCAAACCTGAAATCATGTCAGGGTTATCTAGTGTAATCTTCTGGGATATTGCTCCACCCATAGAATGACCGACAAGAATTATCTTTTTAAGGTTCAATTCCTTTACAGTATGCAGTACCGCATCAGAGTATTCATCTATAGTTTCTTTTGGACTATCCTTTGAATCACCATGCCCAGGCAGATCAAGTACAATGACAGATCTTTTACCCTTAAAAAACTCCCACTGGTATGTCCATACCTTATGGGATCCTGCTGCACCATGAATAAAGATCACCGGTAAACCATCTCTGTTATCAGATATTAAATAGTTAAGTTTGGGTTCAACCATATATTGATCATACTACAACAATTTTTTTCTTTTTTCAAAAAACCCTGGGTTACACGTCTAAAAGGATAATTTTACCCTGCAAGAAAACATTACAGCGCATTTCTATTTGATAAAAGAACATAGCCATGTTACAATGATCGGATAAAATAAAAATAAGAGGAGCTTATGCCTAAAAGGGATTTGATCAGTATATTTGACTTAAAAAAACCTGAGATTGATAGTCTGATAAAGGAAGCGGTAAAGCTTAAGAAGGAAAAACGGTGTTCACTACCATTGAAAGGGAAAACGCTTGCCATGCTCTTTGAGAAATCCTCAACAAGAACGAGGGTTTCATTCGAGGTAGGCATGTACCAGCTCGGAGGAGCTGCTCTATATCTGAATTCCGGCGACATACAGCTCGGCAGAGGAGAAACGATTCAAGACACTGCCAGAACTATTTCAAGATACGTTGACGGCATAATGATAAGAACATTTGCCCATGACAATGTTGTACGGCTTGCAAGTGCAGCATCAGTGCCCGTTATTAACGGGCTTTCCGATCTTTCTCATCCATGCCAGATACTCAGCGACCTTTTAACCGTATATGAAAAAAAGGGGGATTACAAAAAACTCACCTACGCTTACGTTGGCGACGGCAATAATGTTTTGAACTCATGGATTGAGGCAGCAGGATTGCTTGGGCTCAAACTCAGGATTGTAACGCCGGCATCACATTCGCCGTCAAAAGCTATATTGAAAAAAGCAATGACTATGAATCAAAAGTTCATAACTCTGTACAATAATCCGGTTGATGCGGTTAAAGATGCCGATATCGTTTATACCGATGTATGGGTCAGCATGGGACAGGAGGATTTAAGGGAAGCAAAACTCAAGGATTTTTCCGGATTACAGATTAATGAAGCATTGATTAAACATGCAAGGCACGATGCAATTGTAATGCACTGCCTTCCTGCACATAGAGGCGAAGAGATAACATCAGAGGTCATGGACGGCAGGCAGTCGGTTGTGTTTGATCAGGCAGAGAACAGACTTCATATGCAAAAGGCAATATTAAAATTCTTGATTAAATAACAGTGGAGGGAAATTGATGGAAACAAAGCTTTATACCATTATCCTCGCAGCCGGTGAAGGCAAAAGGATGCAGTCGGACATTCCAAAGGTTTTTCATCCTATCGGCGGACTTCCAATGATAGAGTACGTCCTTAGGCGAGCAATTGATTTGCATTCAGATAAGGTTATGATTGTTGTTGGAACTGGTAAGGAAATAATAATGGGCTATGTCTCAAAGAGATACGAAGACGCAATATTTATCCATCAGAACAAGCAGCTCGGCACCGCGGATGCCGTTAAATCAGCTGCACAAGAGCTTTCCGAGCTCGAAGGAGATGCACTTATACTGAACGGAGACGTGCCTTTAATAAGGCATGCACTTATCAAGGAATTCTATGCGCGGTATAAAAAGTCAGGTGCCTCGCTTGGATTTATAACCTCTAAACTGGATGAGCCTGAAGGATACGGAAGGGTCGTTAAAAGGGCAGGTAAATATGAGATTGTTGAAGAAAATGACGCGGACGATAAAGTCAAAAAGATAAAAGAGATCAATGCCGGTATTTATCTGGTATCCTCCAAACTGCTCTTTAAGGCACTTGAACGTGTAAAGCCTTCGGATACTACGGGAGAGTATTATCTTACAGATATAATAACCATCGTTCAGTCTATGAAAAAAAAGGTGATCAACTTCCATACGGACGACGCAGATCAGGTGCTTGGCGTAAACGACAGAAAGGCGCTCGCTCATTCTGAGAGCATACTCAATCAACGAAAGTTAAACAGTCTTATGGCAAGCGGCGTAACGATTTTTGATCCGAACACCACGTACATTGAGCAGGATGTTATGATAGGCAAAGACAGTATAGTGTATCCGAACAACTTTATAATGAACGGGACCAAAATCGGGAAAAGATGCACTATATGGAACGGAGCCGTCATTTCGAACTCTATTATAAATGATGAGTCAGAAGTCAAACCCTACTCTATCATTGATCAAAGTATAGTCGGGAGAAATTCAATAATAGGCCCTTTCGCAAGACTAAGGCCCGATACTGTTCTCGACGAGCAGGTTCATGTGGGCAACTTTGTAGAGATAAAGAAATCGGTCCTTGGTAAAAAAACAAAAGCAAATCATCTATCATATATAGGTGATGCTACAATAGGTAACAATGTAAATATAGGTGCAGGAACAATTACATGTAACTATGATGGTGTAAAGAAGAACCTTACCGTGATTGAGGATGAAGCTTTTATAGGCAGCGATACTGCACTCGTTGCTCCTGTCCGCATAGGGAAAGGTGCGTTGATAGGTGCAGGCTCCGTTATAACGAAAAGTGTGCCCGCCGATGCTCTTGGTATAGAGCGGACTGAACAAAAAAATATAGAAGGCTACGCGAGAAAAAGAAAAACGAAATTGGGACAGAAATAATGTGCGGTATTGTTGGGTACATAGGTAAAAAAAATGCACTGCCCATTATACTTGATGGGCTTAAAAGGCTGGAGTACAGAGGCTATGACTCCGCAGGCGTTGCAATACTTTCAGAACACGGGCTTGTAGTAAGAAGGAAAAAAGGCAAGATCAGAGAGCTTACGGATCATATACAGAATGAGTCTATAAGCGGTAAAATAGGCATAGGACATACAAGATGGGCTACGCACGGTAAACCATCCGATGAAAATGCACATCCTCACAAAGCAGGCGATATCGTCGTCGTTCACAATGGAATAATAGAAAACTACTCAGAACTTAAATTAATGCTCAAAAGCAGGGGACATCATTTTAAATCGGACACGGATACAGAGATTATAGCTCATCTTATAGAAGATTACATAAAATCAGGGCTGTCTTTTGAACAGTCTGTTTTATCGGCAGTTGGAATATTAAAAGGGTCTTTTGCCCTTGGTGTTTTATACTCAAAACGGCCGGATACATTAATAGCGGTAAGAGAGGCAAGTCCGCTTGTGATTGGGCTTGGAGACAGGGAGAATATGTTTGCATCAGACATACCCGCCATCCTTCCTTATACCGACAGGATGCTGATCATGGATGACGGCAATATTGCAGTGCTGACCGATACGGATATAAGGCTTATGGATTTTGCAGGACATGAGCTATCCGCAGCCCCCCGTAATATCAATATGAACCCGGCAATGGCTGAAAAGGGCGGATACAAGCATTTCATGCTTAAAGAGATATTTGAGCAGCCCTCGGCAATAACTGATACATTAAGGAATAGAATAAACTTTGACAAAAAAGATGTAAATCTTGACGAGGTTTCCCTGCCTGAAAAGATTATTCATTCTATCAAAAGAATAAATTTTGTGGCCTGCGGTACATCATATCATGCAGGGCTTGTAGGCAAATATATTATAGAAGAAATGATCGGCATACCAGTCGACGTCGATGTTGCATCAGAATTCAGGTATAGAACACCGCTGATAAGCAGTGAGACGCTTACAATAGCCATATCCCAGTCCGGAGAAACAGCGGATACCCTTGCAGGCATAAGGCTTGCAAAAAAGCATGGCAGCAAGGTTTTAAGTATATGTAATGTTATAGATAGTACCATAGCAAGGGAATCGGATCACGTTATCTACACCCATGCCGGTCCCGAGATCAGCGTTGCATCCACAAAGGCATTTACATCACAGATCATGGCGATCTATCTTTTTGCAATATACATTGGCAAGGTTCTCAGACACATTTCTCATGAGCAGCTTACCCGATACGTGGATGCTTTAATTTCAATACCGGGATTTATTGACAGCATTCTTAAAAGTGACGACAGGATTGCAAGCGTTGCGAAGAAATATTCAAAATATTCAAACTTTTTATATCTCGGCAGAGGGATAAGCTTTCCTGTTGCACTTGAAGGTGCATTGAAATTAAAAGAGATCTCTTACATACATGCGGAAGGCTATACGGCAGGAGAGATCAAACATGGTCCGATAGCTTTGATAAGCGCTGACATGCCGGCAGTTTTTGTTGCTGTAAGAGGCAGGGTTTATGACAAGACTAAAAACAACATAGAGGAGGTAAAGGCACGGAACGGGAAGATCCTATGCATCACAACGACAAAAGACAATGAGCTTCAAGGACTTTCTGATGATATTATTTTTGTTCCCGATATAGACGAATTGTTTACACCAATCCTGTCCATAGTACCTTTACAACTATTCGCATATCACATTGCAGTGATTAACGGCACAGATGTGGATCAGCCAAAAAATCTGGCAAAAAGTGTAACCGTGGAATAGCTCATAACATCCTTAAAAAAAACATAATGTCATAGCTTTCCCTGCTGTGCATAGCTGCGTTTCTTTGAAGAATAACAGACCGGGTTAACCCAAAAATGCAAATGAAAAAGCATCCGTGTTTTATTGCAGGGGCGGTTAGATGAATCGCACGGAACAGGCGGAGCGCAGTGTTAAACTAATAAGCAGGCTTCCCTATTGCATTGTTCGGATTAAGCGGTATTATCTTTAAAATTAAAAAAGATGATTACATATATTCTTTTGTTGATATTATTTTTTATATTGTTCCTTCCTTTGTTCCTGAAGAGGATTGAGAGGAATATCGAGGTATTTTTCTTTGTCATGGCAATCATGACTTTAACTCTTTCTCACATCTTTGGCACTGAGCCAGCATTCAGCCTTAAGCTTGTATGGACCTCCATTATTGCCCCTGTAAAACTCGTAATTGCAACACTGGTATTTGGATTACTTTTTAAGATGTACAGGAAACCTTTAGAAAAAGAGATCCTTTACATAGAAAGATCGATCGGGACAAGATTTTTTTCGGCATTGCTCATATTGTTTCTCGGCTTGGTCTCGAGTGTAATAACGGCAATAATCGCAGCACTGATACTCTCGGAAGTTATAACAATACTCGGACTTGATAAAAAATACGAGAGCGGACTCGTGATACTTGCATGCTTTTCTATCGGTATGGGTGCTGCCCTTACACCGATAGGAGAGCCTTTATCAACAATCGCCATAGTAAAGATCAAAGGAACGGTTAACAATACCGATCTTTTTTTTCTGATAAAACTCCTGGGGCCATACGTCTTTTCCGGTTTGATCCTGGTTTCAACGGCTGGATTCCTTTTAAAAGGAAAAAAGGTAAAAAAGAGCAACAGCTTAACAGAAGATTTCCCCGAGACCTTTAAAGATACAGCAATAAGGGCACTGAAGGTTTATGTCTTTGTTATGTCTCTTGTACTGCTCGGCGACGGATTTAAACCGCTTGTGAAAAATCACATCTCAAAACTGTCGGGTCCATTACTTTACTGGATCAACATGCTGTCCGCTGTTGTCGATAATGCCACCCTTGCAGCAGCAGAACTTGGTCCTCACCTGTCACTGCCGCAAATAAGGGGCATACTCATGGGCCTCATAATATCAGGCGGTATGCTCATACCGGGTAACATTCCCAATATCATTGCTGCCGGGAAGCTCAAGATATCAATCAGGACATGGGCAAAAATAGGGATACCGATGGGACTTATTTTGATGAGTTTGTATTATGTTATGTTGTTTATAAAATAGGGGCGTATTTTAATACGCCCCTATTGATCTCGAATAGTTGAACCTTATTTTTCTGCTAAAATCTCGTTTATTGTATTAGCAAATTGCGTCTCAGGCTGGGCACCCTGTATAATCCTGCCATTTATTACGAATGTCGGTGTTGAACTAACTCCAACATTAGCGGCCTCTTTCATGTCTCTATCTACCAGGGGTTTTGTTTCCTGCTTATTAAGGCATGTTTGAAATTTACCCACATTAAGCTTTGCGGCCTTTGCATATCCTGTTAGCTTTGCCTTAACATTATCCGGCGTTATAGAGCCCTGTTCCTTAAATAGGTGGTTATAAAAATACCAGAATGCATTATTGTTTTGAACATAAGCACATTCTGAACCAATAGCTGCCGTCATTGCCCACGGGTGCATGGGTAATGGGAACTGTTTATACAAAATCCTTATTTTCCCATGAAATTTCTTAAGAAGATCCTCTACAGTTGAATAAGCCCTTCCACAGAATGGACATTCGAAATCAGAATATTCAACTATCGTAACCTTTGCATTTGCCGGGCCCTGTGCGGGTGAATCATGCAGATTGATCTTGCTCCATGCAGCTTTAAATGGATTTTCATTAATGTTGAAAACCCTTCCGACAAACAGGTATTTGTTGTCCTTCGATAGATACATTTCCTGTGACTGAGTTCTTCCTCCGGCTGAAATCTCTACATCAATCTTATCAAAGCCCTTTATATTTGACGGTTTTATATCCTTAACCAGAATATTTACGTTGGACGGTATGTTAAAAGCCTTTCTAAGATATGAGCCTATCTTACCCTGTATACCCGTTTGATGCTCTTCTTTGACCGGTTGAATAGCAGGAGACTGGTTAGCCGATCCCTGTGCCTGTTTGGTATTTTGAGTAACTTGCTGTGCAGCCTGTGGCGATGCAGCTTTTGAAGCAGCAGGCTCCTTTTTTGTGCATCCTGCACTCACTGCTAAGAACACGGCAGCTAATATGATCAATCTGTTTTTCATTTATTTTCTCCTTTTATTTAATATTCATAGGCTTATATGTGAAAGATTTGAAAAGATCAACCTGATCCCCAAAATTAGGTCCTACAGTGCCCATGCCTGTGGCAGGATCAAATGTGATAAATCCATTCTCACCTGGTGCAACTACATTTTCTCCAAATATCGGATTTGTAAGGTTAATAATCTGCATGTAGGTACTTCTGTTCTGCGATGGGACAGTCCCGAAGTTTGTCGGGTTAACTGCATTACTTGTTAAGAATATAGCCGCTGTCTGAGCAAGGCTGTCAATAGCATCAAAGTCGAGATCGTTGACAGGTATATAACCCCATGTAGTTGGATCAGAGGCACTGAAATTTGCAGGGAAATTTGCACCGTTTGCGTGTCCTTGTGATAGTTGATCCATGGCAAGCTGAAGTGCATAGATGATTATGTGATCCCTGTCCTTCGGTATGCCTGCCGGTAGACTGGCAAATGCATAGTAGCCTCCTTGTGTAAAATGTCCTCCAGTGGTTGGGCCTGTAAGATAATTTGCTTTGGTTGTCCCAGTAAAGTTCAAAGGCACGCCTGTATTGGGCTCATCAAATATATGGAGAAGCATGCTATGGGTAGTTTCACCGAGGATTCCACCCATCATGTTGCTAAACATCACCTGCTGTATCTCTTGAAACCACTTTGCAAAGATCATTGCGCCCGGCTGTCCTATAACAGGGCTGTATCCTGGAACACCCGGTGTTATCGAGTAGCCTGCGGGCGTAAATATCTGAGTAGGATCCGTAAAATAGGTGTTCCATTTACTCAAAATATCTACACCCTGAGTAATGAATGTGGAGCTCGTAATTGTTATAAGTGGATCACCGGCAGTCTTCAAAGTATTATAAGCATTCACGATAAATGGGATAAAATATGTCCCTGCTACTGTTACATTGTCATTGATTGTACCCACATCCTTCTCAATATTTTCCATATCAGCTACACTCAGCTTTTTAGGATTGCTCTTTATAAGGAATGCAATCCTGTCTGACCTGAATATCTGGCCCCAGTGTTCGTCCCCGCTATTACCTTCCATTATTACGCCGGGAACATTAAGAGGCTTTGTATTCCAGTTAACCAGATACCCCTGGGCCGGATTTACAGAGTATAGCCAGCTACTGTACGGCACAAACATCTGTCCATTGGGCCATGGTGTCCATTCTGCACTTCCGTCACCAGGAGAAGGCAGCCTGTCATCATAACCCTTAGGGAAATTAGGTTCAAAGCCTGCAGACCAGAATGTAATATTGCCAAGCTGATCCGCATACATAAAGTTGTGTAATGATGCAATCTTTGCAGCAGCATTGCTAAAGTCCTGCCAGTTTTTTGCATCATTCATATCTGCAAATCCTTCAACCGTTGAGAATTCTTTTTTCCAGAAAGCAACCTTGTATGTGTATGCAAGTTGATCAGGTAGATCAAATGAGATTACAGGACCATGATAATGTACCGGGTCAGAATCATTAACCCTGAAAACATTGTAGAGTAAAGGCCCCGGACCTGTCGGATTACCGTTTTGATCAGGGTACATTGCCGGTGCAGACGGGTTTTCCCCTGCATAATGAATTGTATCTACAATCCTGTCCATTGGAACATAAGAACCGTTGTAAAGCACGTTATAATTGCTGTTTGCAGTTTGCGGGTTTGTAAATTGTAAAGCAGAATTATCAAGATGCTCTACATAAATTACAGAGTCCTCAATCTCGCCTGATGTTGTTGTCCATCCATATTTATTTGTCATTCCTATCAGTATAACAGGCTCGCCTGGAATCTTCATGCCGCCTACTGTTATATCCGGACTGTGCAGATACATCTCATCGTCTATATTGGGGTCTGAGAATCCTTCTTGCGGGCCGCCCCACAGCATGGCAGAATCGGTTGTTGACAGGGTTGGAACAACTGCCCATGCGTTACTGCCCTCTGTGAAAAACACCCCGAGATGTTTCTTCATGTCCGTTAATCTCTGGAGATTTCCATAGAAATCATTTATCGCCTTTTGTACAGAGGCCTGCGGAATCTTGGATAAAAATGCATACTGCTTTTGTGCATTTGGATTATCAGAGAACGCACTTAAGTTAAAACTTGTTGGATTTACAGTAATACCCGGTGGTATTTGAGGTGTTGTTTTCATCGGTCCATTCGGCATAATAGCTGTACCGCCAGGTGTATTATCAGGTATCGATATAGGTGCCAACGGATCATTAAGCCATCTTATGTCATCAAATACCCGTGTTGCATAAGTAGTTGACTCGGTAAGGTTCATGCCCTGATTAGTTTGAAACCAGTGTATCAGATAATCCAGATCGCCGAGCTGCTGGAGCTGCCTGCCTCCGCCGGTACCAAAGAAATCAACAAGCAGATCGGCCACTGCAATAACGTCAGCGGGCGTCCACGGCCCTGGTTTAAATATTGTATACTTTCCATCAGGGATAAGCTGATATGTAACGCCGCCAGGTAAACCGTATTGAGAAGTAAGCGATTTTAAATATCCGCCTAACTGGAAGAATTCAAAAGGCACCTTTGAATAAGTAGGGTCGGAATAAATACTCTGTATGTATGCATTGACCCCGTCAACATAGGCAAGTACGGCATTTTTAATCGTTGTATCGGTAATAGCATTGAAAGCAGCCTCTCTTTCAGCTTCTGTATAATAAAGATACTGCCTTAAAGATATATCGTTACCAAGTGCCAATGCACCGAAGATCTCGGCTAATGTCCCATTCCCATCACGACGCATGAACTCCATTTGAACAAGCCTGTCCTGTGCTTCTGCCCATCCGACACCATAAAACAAGGAATAGTCATTCCCTGCATATATGTGTGCTACACCATAACTATCCCTGACGATAGTGGGAAGTGTAGAACTCGAAGATGTCGATTTTGAACAGCCTGTAAAGTACACAGACCCGGTAAAAATTAGTACCAAAGATATTATTATTTTCAGCCATTTTTTTTTCATAATCCCTCCTAATAATTTTTATAGCAAAAGAATATTATCAGGAGCATAAATCAAAGTCAATAAAGTCTGTTTTAAACATAAAAAAAAGGGGCGGTTTAGCCGTCCCTTTTAGTTCATGCCGGTAATTTTATTTATAAGTTACAATCCAATTTAGCTGCTCCGCTACCTTCGCTAACATTAGCACAACCACAATTTGATCCATTTGAGTTCACTGAAAAATCAACTGTAAAAGTGCGGTCCGCTGTAATGGTAAGTGTACCGTTAGCGGGCCATTGACCGCTGCATATTGCATCATTAAAGGTTATATTTCTTAAACCTACACTCACCTTTCCAGAATACGAAGCAGAATTTGTAACAGGTGTTCCACATGTTGATGTAGCAGTGCCTGTTACTATTTGACCAAATGTCCCTGAGCCGTTGATTGTCCTTGTTGTCTGTGATGTTGAACTAATAGTTATTGATGCCTTAGCATAGCTGCCCTGTTTAAACGTTTCGGAGCTGCCATTTGATAATGTGCCTGATATATCTGTTTCATTTCCATCCTCTTTGGAAGACGCAAGCGAATTAGGGCTGCCGGTAAATGAGTCATCTATAGTCATCCAGCCGTTAAATGAACCTGATGCTGTCGTTGTACCTGTTGTGCCGCAGCCAGCATCTATAGGCATATTCGTGACACTCCCGCTGATGTTGAGTGAACCCTTTTCTGTATATGTGATGTTCGTAGTAGCTATGCCGCTGCCATTTACAGATTCCCCACCTTTAAAATTAATCTGTGCAGAACCGCCGTTGGTAAAGTTTTCACCTGCTGACACATCTAATGAGGTGGTGATGCTGACTGTCCCGGATGAGCCGTCATAGCTGCCGTTTACAGAAGCACTGCCGTTAATTGTCATTTGTGTGCCCGTAGACGGATCCGTGCATGGTACACTGTTCCATGTTATTGTGACATATACGGTCCCCGATTGGTTATTGCCTGTTGAATTGTTTACGATACTTGTAGGTGAACACGATGACCCCGATGTTTGTAAAGTCTTTAGATTTGTTAAGACATTTAAAACAGCACCTCTCATTGACTGCGGCTTTACAACGACATTATTAAGATGACTGAACATGTAAGATAGCACCGGTAACTGAGGACCGGAACTTACGACAGATGATACACTTGAAGGCGGCTGGGCATTAACACCATCAAATACCTGTGCTGCTACGCTGCCCACGTTAGAAACTGTAAGGTTCGCATTGGGTAATGAGCTTAACGATGAGCTTACTCCAGTGGTGCTGCTTCCCGAACTTGATGATGAGCCGCAACTCATTCCCATACCGGCTAACCCGATCGCCAATATACCGATTGTTACTAAATTAAATAACTTTTTCATAAATTACCTCCTTTTCTTTATCTTATTTTGTATCATATCAGTTATCTATGATCAAGATCACACAAATGGTTAGTCCGGAGAACGCAATATGGAAATCTGTGAAGTGTGTAATGTCTATGGAATAATCGCAGTGCCTGTGTAAACAAGCGACTGTAAAAAGCCTGAATATTTATACTGTGCTGTTGTATCTGTAAATATGGCAAAATGATCATCATAAGGAAATTGTAAGAGACCTGCTGTAACCTTTTCGAGGTTAGACGCGGTTATATTATCATATACGGGCGGCGTGAATACGGATAATCCTATTATTGAAAGTCCTGTAACAGGCTCTGCAACCGGAGCTATAAGAGGTATACCGGAAGCGACTGCAAGCGCCTCTGCAGTTATAGGCGGTGCATAAACATCAAGCAACCCTTCCGTTAAAACAACATCTTTAGGAGTGCCGTTGGCATATGGATTAAATAAGTAGTGTCCATAATTTATAGGGTCGGTAACCTCAACAAGCATCTGTGCGAGACCTACGATGGGATGGAATGTTGTGATGGCCTGGGTAATCAGAATGCCGAAAAGCATTTCTACAGCCTGCTGAATATCAATGGGGTCTTTTCTATAGATAATGGTTAAAGACAGGTCTCCTCCATCCCCTGATAACACGGCACCTTTTACATCCGGCTCAAGCGCTGCATAGAGTGTGCCTGTAATGCCGCCCTGTGAATGGCCGATAAAGATGATGTTGTTAGTATCAAATGTGATCGGACTTTTAGTTGGTGAAATACCGGATGTAATATAAAGTCCGCCTGTTTTTATAAGCCTTGTTAAAACGAAAGAATCAACAGCAGACTGCCTGAAGTTTGTTCTGCCCTCGTCCGGATTAAAAAAATTAAATGAATAAAGGTCAAGATCGGACAGAGATAATGGCGGATTTACCCTGTTGCCGTGCAACGGTTGATCTATACCAATACATGCAATGCCCCGGCTTGCAAGCATTAAGCCTACACCTCCAGTCTCTTCTATGACACTCATATGGCTCCCTCCGGTTCCATGCGCATAAAGCGCGATGGGCCAGCCGTTCTTAGGCTGGGGTCCTGGAGGAACGGTAAGGCTAAAATCAAGGGACTCCCATCTTTGAATTATAGGTGTCCCGTTTGTATCAAAAGAAAAATCACCGCCTGTTACAGCATAAGGCGGCGTGCCGTACTGAAAATTGGGCGATGTATATGTACCGCCGAATACATTGATGTTTGTGCCTGTCCATGCTTGCCATTCAGGATAATAGCCCATAGTTGATATGCCGAGCCCTGTCAAATTCGACACAAACTGTCTAATCGTCCTCAGGTCTTTTGTGGGATCCTGCGTCGTGAATACGGTTGCAGCACCAATCGAATCAGGGTTGATCTTGTCCCGGATTAAATAATTATAAAGCGGCTTATATACGTTTATAAGCCTTGATAATGCAGGGTCATTGCCTGTCTTCGAAAGCAGTGCCTCTGACATAAGCTGCGGCATTACGATAGAATGATTATTTATGTCCTTTACCTGTGTTGTGAGGATAAGTGCATATTTTGTTGCCCCAAATAATGGAAAGCCATACATGGGAGAAACCTCAAGCGTGTTTGAGGATACATAATCCGTATCCGTAATTTCATAAGACCATATTAAAGGAACACGACTGCCGTATTGTGAGGATGACGGATCGATATTCACGAGGAACATGGATGCATTCTTGCTTAAACTGTCCTTGGGTGTTTGTGGAAGTGTCGATAGGGATATGGAAGAACCTGTGAATCGCATATACATTGGTGCATTTGTCCCGAATCCGACCACCTCTGTCCTTGCAGTTTCAAGGTATTGATTTAAAAGCGGTATTTTAAGAGGATTGGGAAATCCTGTAAGCAAAGGATGACCCTCGGCATCTGTTTCATAATCGTTAGGGAAAGGCATGCTGTAAAAATCCGCTCCACTCGGGTTAAAGTAAACAGTAGTAGGCGTATAGCTTAAGCCATGTTTATTATTAGAACATGCTGTTAACAGTACACACGCAAAAGATAAAATAAGAATTCTTTTTATATAATCAGCGATTGTCATATTGCATCATGTTAAAGTCCTACAATATTATAACCTGCATCAACAAACAGTATTTCGCCTGTTATACCGCTGCTCATAGGAGATAAAAGGAACAGCGCTGCATTCCCGATCTCATCGGGTGTAATATTTCTAGCAAGAGGTGCTTTTTGCGGATAGTACTCAAGGATCTTCGTAAACCCTTTTATGCCTCTTGCGGATAAGGTATTCACAGGTCCTGAAGATATCCCGTTTACCCTTACACCTTTTTTACCGAGATCATAAGCAAGATATCTAATATTACTTTCGAGAGCAGATTTTGCTACAGCCATTACATTATAACCCGGTATAACCTTTTGAGACGCAATATACGTCATTGCAATTATACTGCCTCCTTCTTTCATAAGAGGCAGTAGGGTATTTGTTAAAGAGATAAGGGAATATGCGCTTATATCGAGGGCCGTTATAAAACCGTTCCTTGATGTGTTTAAAAACTCTCCACCAAGCTCTTCTCTCTGTGCGAACGCTATACTGTGAACAAACGCATGGATTTTATCGTGTGTTTTGGTAATCTCATTGTACAGGTTCTTAACCATCTCCTCATTCTGAACATCGCATTCTATAAGCCCCAATGGGCTTAAGCCCTGAACGGCCTCTTCAATCCTGTCCTTAAGAGATTGATGCGCATAAGTAAAAAACAGGTCCATACCTGCCTGACGAAGCTTTTTTGCGATATGCAGGGATATGCTGTATTTGTTTACAACCCCTGTAACAACCCCGACCTTTCCTGTTAGATCTATTGTATACATATTGACTCATGCATCCCATAAATACTAAGTATTGTAAATGATTTTAATACTAATTTATCTGTAACCAATATGATCTTTCTCATACACATTTATTATTGCAGTGTATAGATTTATTTATATGGAGTTAGCAACTGCAAAATCGCCAAAACTGAATATCCCCTTCAGGTACCTGTTTACAGGTACAGGAATACTTATTTTTATATGTTTAATAATTGTATTAAAGCCGGAGGCACTTACACAGAATTATTTCAGGTCCCCGGTGCTTCTGCCGCTCACACATCTGTTGACGCTCGGCTGTATTACAATAACGATCATCGGGGCAATGTTCCAGCTCGTGCCTGTCATAACAGAGAGGCAATTGTACAGCGAGGGCATTGCAAGGGCAGCGTATTATATTTATATCATTAGCATCGCATGGCTTATTTATGCATTCTCTACATTTAATACACCCGCGGTCCCGGCGGGACTGTTAAGTTTGGCAATCTTATTATTCATTGTTGATATGATACTCACATTTACAAATAAGGGAACCGCTGCAGCCCAAAATGGTGTTAAATTAAGACGTGATATCTCGGTTTGGTTTATTGTTACGGCGATCGGATTCCTATTCATCACATTAATTATCGGCTCCATCGCTGCAGCAGGTCTGGACAAACAATTCATTGTCCATCCCATGGCATTGCTGCACATACACATAGCTATTGCAGGAATCGGCTTTGTTACACTTGTGATCATAGGGTTCTCATTCAAACTTGTGCCCATGTTTATACTTTCACACGGCTACGAAGAGACAAAGGCATTGGTAGCCTTTGTTTTGTTTTTATCCGGAATAATCTTGCTTACATTGCATTTTTTCTTACTTCATTCATATACCTTTGTTTACTGGCTCGGCATATTAGCAGGCATAATAATATTTACAGGCATAATATTTTATGTGCTTCAGATGCTGGACATTTACAGGCATCGTGCAAGAAAGCATATTGATCCCGGTATATGGCTTTCGATAACAGCAACAGGCTATCTTATAATAACAGGGGTACTCGGGTTATATATCATTGCATTTAAGCATTCTTTCCGCCTTGATATCGTTTATGCCGTTCTTGGACTCTTTGGATGGGCAGTACTTTACATTATGGGCATGATGCATAAAATAGTCCCTTTCCTGCATTGGTATAATAAGTACAGCTCAAAGATAGGACTTCAAAAGGTGCCCATGACAAAGGATATGATCAATGAAAGGCTCACATGGATACAATTATATCTATCCAATATCGGGCTTATTTTATTGGTCAGCGGGATTCTGACAGGTCTTATCGGTCTTATATTTGCCGGAGGCATTATTTTATTTGTCGATACAATCATATACGGATGGAATATCTTTAATGTAATCAGGAGGTGAGTATGGTAACAAAAGAACAGGTTTACAATGCACTCGAGAATGTTATTGACCCTGAAATAGGGCTTAACCTGGTAGAGCTTGGGTTGATCTATGAGCTGAATATAAACAATGACGAAGTTGATGTCAAAATGACTCTAACCGCAAGGGGATGCCCTCTGCACCTAAGCATACAGGCTGCCGCGGAAAATGTGATAAAGATGATCGACGGTATAAAAGGTGTTCGTGTTGATGTTGTATGGGAACCTCAATGGACGCCCGATAGAATCTCGCCTGAAGCTAAACTCAAACTCGGCATGGAATAATTATGAAGATCACACCTCAAACCAATGTCTTAGAGATGATAAAGGCACATCCGGAACTTGTTGACGTACTCATAAAGTATAATGAACATTTTAAGCTATTGAAAAACCCCATAATGAAAAAGACGTTCGCAAGGCTCGCAACGGTTAAGCATGCTGCAAAGGCTGCAGGTGTTAACCTCCCGGATATGATCAAGGTTTTAAATAATGCCACAGGCGAAACCGTATCGGATAACGACATTGATTCTGTAACAGCGGATACAGAGCCGCTTATCCGCGTAAAAGCACTTGTGGAAGAAAAGCACGCAAAGGTTTATAAGCTTGACGTGCGTGAACTTATGAGAACAGGCGGTGAACCTTTTAATCAGATCATGCAAACCGCTGCAAAGGTAAAGAACAGCGAGGCATTATTGCTTGAGACAATCTTTGAACCTGCCCCGTTGTACGATATGCTTAAAAAAAAGGGTTTTATTCATGAAACAGAGATGCCGGGTAGCGGCCATTATAAAATATGGTTTTATAAGATTGAAAAGGCGGAGCGGCACGAGGAAACACAGGATACAAAAAAGCGGGTATGGACAGAGGATGGCACGGTATACATTGACGTAAAAGGACTTGAACCTCCGCAGCCAATGGCTTTAGTGCTTGAAACACTTGCAAAAACAGAGGCTCATAAAACAGTAATTGTTTTCCATGAAAGGAAGCCTGTGTTCCTTTTACCAAAGCTTGAAGAAAAAGGTTACAAATACGAGATTCAGGAACTCAGTGAGCACGATGTAAGAATCATAATTCATAATCCTGAATAATAGAAAAACCATGGCAACCATTTAACCGCAATGATCAAAATACCCCGCATCTTTCAGAAATGCATAAGTAAAAATTAACGTCTGCAGACAATTGACTGAACCAAAGAATCGTTTTAATATATAATATATGAAGCAACTGAAGGATGATACATATCTGTTAGAGTCAGGTAAGTTTGTGAATATTTATGCAATAGTACAGGGCAAGAACGTTTTGATTATTGACACAGGAACGCCTGGCAAGGCAGACAATATGCTCAAAGAGCTTGCGGGAATAGGTATCAAACCTTCCGACGTTAAAGCCGTAATAATAACCCATGCCCATCCAGATCATACAGGTTCATGCGCCGCACTCATAGATAAGACACGCGCAAAACTCTATGTACATAAGGACGACCTTGATGTTCTCGTGGGTAAATCCGGGCCTCCCAGACCGCGATATCTCTTAGAAAAGCTTTCTGCATTTATGATCAAGCATGTATGGAAATATAAACCGCCGCTTGATGCAATACCTGTGGATGAGGATTCCAGCATAAGTGGTTTTGATGGACTTAAAATTATACATACACCCGGGCATACACCCGGCTCCATATCTGTTCTTTATGAAAGGACCGGTACACTCTTCTGCGGTGATGCAATAAACAAAAGGTCAGACAAACTTACCGGCCCGATTAAATACTTTACCGTCGATGCAGATCAGGCATGGCATTCTGTAGGGAAAATCGCTGCTTTGAACTTTAATAGCCTATGTCCCGGACATGGCAATTGGCTCTATCAAGATGCACAGCAAAAGGTCCATGACCTGCTTACAAATAATAAACCCGATCAACCCTAAGATGCATCAAAAAATAATGGGGTTTATGTGACGAATGATTGGTTTGTCATTCCCACGAAAGCAGGAATCCAGTGGGAGCATGTTTGCGAGGATATATAATTTTGAATTAAATCTATTACTATGAATAATGTGATTGTAACATTTTCAACGGATGATGAGACGAGGAAACTTATCAGGGAGTTTATTCCTGAAGTCGTTTTTATAAACGGGCTTTCTGGCTATGAGCGTCTTGATGCCATTAAAAATGCATCCATTCTGTTCGCATGGAATATCAATCGTGAACTCTCTCATGATGAGATAAAGCTTCTCTCAGGTATCAAGTTCATCCAGCTTTTATCGGCTGGTGCTGATCACCTGCCTTTTGAGTCTCTCCCTGTGGATGCAGTAATCGCGAGTAACGCTGGTGCGTACGCAGCGGCAATGGCAGAACACGTGCTGGGTATGATACTCGCACTCTCAAAGAACCTTCTACAGGGTCATAAGAAACTTAAAAATCTCGAATTTGATCACTCGGTAATGAGCGGCTATATCAGGGGTAGTGTATGCGGAATTCTTGGATTCGGCGGTATAGGGAAGGCAGTGGCAGAGCTTATGATCCCGTTTGAAGCGAAGATATACGCAATAAATACATCAGGGAAAACAGATGAAAGGGTAGACTTTATAGCTACATTAAATGACATTGACACCGTACTTAGAGAATCCGACATCCTTGTTATTGCGCTGCCACTCACAAAATACACAAGAGGTGTAATAGGCGAAAGAGAACTCGGGCTAATGAAACATAACGCAATTCTCGTCAACGTTGCCAGAGGCGACATCATAAATGAGAAGGCCCTGTATGATCACCTTAAAGATAACCCGGATTTTAAAGCAGGCATTGATGCATGGTGGATCGAACCTTTCAGGTCTGGAGAGTTTAGGATGACCTACCCGTTCCTTGACCTTCCGAATGTAATAGGGTCACCCCACAATTCCGCACTTGTAAAAGCGACCCTCGTAGAGGCTGTACGATATGCTGCAAAAAATGTTTCCGCTTTTATCAATGGAAAATCCATAAAAGGACTCATAAGAAGGTCTGACTACGTATAGCTAAAACTCTCAGAGCTAACTTATATACGCATTGCGGTACTGGGTTTATTCCTCTATCCCGAACTCATCTTTCATTGCACCGCACAGCGGACATACCCATGTATCGGGCAAGTCATTAAAGTCTGTTCCTGGCGGTATACCACCTTCGTGATCACCTAAAGCAGGGTCATATACATATCCGCATACTGTGCATCTATATTTTTTCATATGACTACTCACAGTATATTAATCTCATGGTGTTTTGCAGCTATCTCGTTTGCCAGTCTCTCAACGGCACTGTATGCCTGGGCATCCGGCTTGCCCTTTATAAGTACATTCTCCAACATCTGAATCTTCAGGTTAGGTATTGTTTTTTGTATATCCTCTATCATCCTGCCACCCCACCCGTAAGAGCCGATTATGGATGCGAACTTTAATTTTGGTCTAAGCGCATTTGCAAGGAATGCTGCGGACATAACAATAGGATGCGCACCTGAAAGCACTGTTGGCGATCCCATCACCATGGTTGCAGCGTCAACCAGAGATATGGCAAGTTTCCCGAGGTCGGTTACGGTCAGATCAAACCTTTCTACTTTAATACCCTTGCCTGTCAACGCATCCGTTAAATAATCTACAAGCAGCTGGGTACTACCGTGCATTGATACGTAGGGTATAATAACCTCATTGCTCACAGTATCGGCAACCCACTTCGTGTGTGATTTTACAATGCAGTCAATATTGTTATACAGAGGACCATGGCTTGGGGCGATGATCTCTGTACTATATTTTGCAAGCCGCTCAAGATGTTTATTTATGTTTGCCCTGAACGGCATCATCACCTCTGCATAGTACCTTTTTGCTGCTTCACACACCTTCCATTCTTCTTTACAGTACAGCTCCGACAAAGCAAGATGTGAGCCGAAGAGGTCACATGTAAAAAGTATTTTATCTTCATGAAGATAGCTGACCATTGTCTCGGGCCAGTGCACCCACGGCGTGTATATGAATTCCAGCGTCTTGCCTCCGAGATCAAGTTTGGCACCGTCTTCTACCGTGGCAATACGATCTTCGGGAATATGAAGGTGATCTATCAGCATGGGCTTGCCCTTTGATGATGTAATAACCTGCGCATTACCGTATCTGTTGAGTACAGCCGGTATTGAACCCGAATGATCCTGTTCCGCATGATGTGATATGATAAAATCTATGTTTTTTACATCCTTAAGATTTTGCATAAGCATATCCGTCATCGACGGATCCACAGTATCCAGCAGAGCTGTTTTGTTTTTTCCGTATATCAGGTAAGCATTATAGCTTGTACCGTCCGGGATCGGGATAAGCGAGTCAAACAACCTTCTGTCCCAGTCCACTGCCCCAGCCAAGAACACATTATCTTTAATTTTCTTTAACCCCATAACAATCTCCCTTTATTAAAATTCCACCCCTGCTCCTCAATGCAAAAATGCGCGTAAGTCACTTGAAGCAGGACCGCCCAAAAAAAGGGGCAATCCATGAATTGCCCCTACGATTAATTTTAAGCAATATATCTCGTTTATTACCCTCACGTTGTCGGGCTTGAAATAGTCGACCATGTTTCCGGCAATGCTGTGAATGGGGTAAGATCAGGCGTTGATTGAAACATATCGTACATGGGCAATGCCGTATCATCATACTGAGTCATTGGAGGTAAATTAAAGATCAACTCAATGGTTTTAAGTATGCTTGTAAACGTGTAGTGCTCATTTGAGATATAACCATGCTTTACGTACGGACTTATTACAATGGCAAAAGACCTCTTCTGATCAATGTGATCAATCCCTACCTGCGGATCGTCCTCGTCTATGAAAATAACCGTATTTTTCCAGTACGGGCTGTGTGATATGGCATCCACGATCATTGCTGTTGCATAATCATTTTCAGAATAATCACCAGGCGGATAATGATCATCTCCTAACGTAAGATATACAAATTGCGGGAATGAGTTTGTCTGGACCATGTTATTAAAGGTTGAAACAAAGTACGCGGCCCTTTGAGTATCACTAAATAGGTTTGCCCATGTAGCATTATAGCCCGGCATAACCATCTCAGGCAGGAGGTTATTGTTCTGAATGCTTATCGGTCTTAATGTAATAAGGCTCTCACCAAAATCAGAGAACGTGATACCAGCATTATAAAGTTCCTGGAACAGCGAATTTGATGGAAGTGTCGCAATAGGATCAGTAGAGTCGTCTGCCCGGTTAGACCCGCCGTAATCTGTGTTTATTGACCATATCCTTTGCAGATAATCACTGAGAAACCCGTCAATCGCAAGAGGATGTCCCTGAATGGATGTTTCCACATCAAGATAAAAGTTCGTATCAAGTGCAAACTGTCTTGCCATTGCGTGTGTATTCGGCGTTGTGAAACCTATGCCGCTGCCTGAGCAGCCAAGCTCTGGTGTTCTTGCACTTAAACTTCCGGGCGCATAATACGGACATGGTATAGGCTCGCCATTTGCAGATGGTCCGAGATCGCCAAACTCCATATCGTATGTTTTATTCTCTCTTAAGATATAAACAACATGGGTTATGTTCGACCATGCTGCTTTTATATTAGCAGGTACCGGTGCGTGTTCAGGATTGACAAAATCATTCTTAAGTACCTGTGCAGTATAAATGCTTAATTGCGATACTGCAGGCTTTGTAATATCCGATACAGAACTGTGCACATACCAATCATAATGGGCAAAATCAAGGATATTCCACGTGTTTGGTGCTATAAGCGCTGGCATCCATGGACCGTGCCCGATGCCCTCCGTGTTTACGGCAAATATGTGATCATTCATCGGATCAACTGCTATATCGGCAGGATACCATGCGGTTGGTATTCTGCCGATAACCTGATCACTTGCTGTATCTATTACCGCAATAGAGTTATCCGCTGCAAGTGCTACGTACAACCATTTCCCGTCATTTGAAAATGCAAGCCCATCAGGCGAGCCTCCTACTACTGGCGCTCCTGTATACGCTGCGAGTGTTATCGTATCCGCTACTATATTTGTTTTTGTGTTTATTACACTCACCGAATCGCTAAGCGTGTTTGCAACATAAACCTTTGTTCCGTCAGCTGATGAGGCAATTGCCGCAGGGCCTGTTTGAACAGGAATAGTTGCTGTTACTGTAGGTGCACCTGCGAGTGATATTACAGATACCGTCCCGGAGCCCCTGTTTGTCACATAAGCGTTCTTTCCATCAGGTGTTACTGCTATTGCCCATGGATACTGTCCTACGGTTACTGTATAGGTCTGAGACATGGTTGACAGGTCTATAATGGATACCGTTTCACCGGGATACTGGTAGCCTGAATTATAACCAACATTATTTGCTGTAAGCAGTGTATTCCCGCTTATTGTGATACCTGCGGGTGTCGGCATAAGTGTCTTTGCTAATGTAGCTGAATAATAAGATGCTAGGGGGATAGAATTTTGCAAACTCATTTTTCTGCTCGCATCTATACTGATGTCAAGCACATACCCTTTTTGATTTTGTATGCCGGGCACAAAAATATTAAAGCCGCTAAATGTACTTGTTACTGCCATACCGTAAAAAGATTCATAAGGTCTAAGGGAAAGATATGAAGTAATCGTATCCGCCATTGCATCAATTGCCGTTATTCCATGGCTCCCACCGGTTTTCACCCAGCCTGTACTTAGAACAAGCACTGTTTTACCATCGGGTGTTATAGCCATTGTTCCAGCCTGAGCTATGCTTTTCCTATCAGCGCCTATCTGAACGCCGGCAGGTGTAAGTTTATAACCATTGGCAGCCCATAGTATATTCGGGGATACCGCTACCGTGCTTGTTGTGCCTCTACCACATCCGGAGATAGCTGCTGCCATTAGAAATGATGCAATGTTAAATAATAGTAACCTTTTCATAATCACGTCTCCTTTTTGAATGGCATATTCTATAGCATAATATTTAAAACCTGCAAGAAACTTTTGCATTGCACCGTCTTATCTTGCTTCAATCTGATAATTCCCTGCGGTTTGCTGCGTGGTAGTTTATTGGTTTCGGCTTTTCTGAAAATTTTAACTTATATTGTTTGTGCGGGTATTTAAAAGGTTATTGACACATTAATCAAAAAAACATTATACATCAATATAAAAATTAAGGAGGCAATATGGTTTCTTTCCAATTAAGCGAAGAACAAACCTTACTGAGAGATACATGCAGAGATTTTGCATTAACGGTAATGAGAAAAAGCGACAGAAACGCTGACGAATCCGGTGAGATACCACTGGAAATAATACAGCAGGGGCATCAGCTTGGTTTAACATTCAGTTATATCCCAGTGGCGTACGGAGGTGCCGGTGAAAAGGTTTCTGCAATTAATAGCATAATTGCCTTAGAAGAACTCGCTTATGGTAACCTCTCTATGACCCTCAACATTACAGCACCATCATTGTTCACACTGCCTGTACTTTTTTTCGGAACAGAAGAGCAAAAAAAGAAATACTTCGCTATGATCAATGCAGAAAAGTTTCAGCCCTTTACAGCAGCAATAGTAGAGCCGTTGGTTAAATTCGATATGGAATATTTAAAAACTACGGCAAAAGATGACGGCGAAGATATTGTTATAAATGGTGAAAAAGCGAGTGTTGCACTTGGTGAAGCTGCAATCGCAACACTCGTTTTTGCAAGAAAGGGAAGCGGTCAGGGGTTTGCAGGTGTTGACGGCTATATCGTTTCCAAAGACGGCTTTGTTGTAAAAGAAAGGGAAAAGAACCAGGGACTAAGGGCTTTACAACAAGCTTCAATAACACTTGAGGGGACAAGAATTTCAAAAGATAATGTGTTATCCTTAACAGGCGGCTTTGCAACACTCGTTGCAAGATCTCGTGTGGCAATGACCGCATTAACAACTGGCGTTTGCAGAGCTGCTTATGATTACGCGCTTAACTACTCAAAAGAAAGGATTGCTTTTGGAGAGCCGATTGCGTCAAGGCAATCCATTGCGTTTACACTAGCGGAGATGGCAATAGAGATTGATGCAATGAGACTTATGGCATGGAAAGCGGCATGGATGCTCGATAAAGGTATGGATGCTTATAAAGAAGCAGCTATAGCAAAAAGGTATTCTGCAGATGCGGCAATGTTTATAACGAGAAATGCTGTCCAGATACTCGGCGGGCACGGCTTTATTAGAGAACATCCTGTAGAGATGTGGTACAGGGATGCAAGGGTATTTGCTGCAACAGAATTTTTAGCTATAATATAAGGAGGAAACAATGATAGATTTTGAGCTTACACCTTTAATGAAAATGGCAAAGGAATTTTTACACAATTATGCCAAGGATGTTATGAGACCCATATCAAGGCAATACGATGAAAACGAGCATACCGAGCCTACCGAATTTATCCAGAAAACGTATGAGATGTTTAAATCGCTCGGGTTTGGTTTTTCAACTACAAAAGTAAGCGGAGAAGATGAAGCAAAAAGCGAAATTAAGAAAGAGAAGACCGATAAGCCTAAAATAGAAATGAATCTTCTCGGTGTTATGGCACTTGAAGAACTTGCATGGGGATGCCCTGCTCTAACGCTTAGAATACCCGGTCCCGGGCTTGGAGGTGCTGCAATCATGGCGGCAGGTACACCCGAACAAAAAAAGCGGTTTATGAAGATATTGAATGGCCCAAAACCAAGCTACGGAGCAATGGCATTAACAGAACCGGGGTTTGGTTCCGATGCATCCGCGGTCGGCACAACCGCTGTAAAGGATGGGGATTATTACATACTCAACGGAACAAAAATATTCGTAACAGGCGGTGAGATGGCCGAGCTCTATGTTGTATGGGCAACACTCGGTAAGGAGCTTGGCCGGTCAGGCATAAAGGCTTTTGTTGTAGAGAAAGGAACACCTGGGCTAAAAATGGCAAGGCTTGAAAATAAACTCGGCTTAAGGGCATCAGATACAGCGGAGATCGTGCTTGATGATTGCAGGGTCCACAAGGATAACCTTCTTGGCGGAGAGAAAAAAGAAGAGAAGGGATTTAAAGGGGCAATGCAAACATTTGATGCAACAAGACCCATTGTTGCAGCTATGGCAGTAGGAATAGCAAGGGCGGCTTACGATTATATTTATGAAGACCTTGTAACAAAAGATGGACTAGAGATAAATTATGGAAGATCAATCCATAAAAGGGGCTATGTCGAAACACTGCTTGAAGATATGGAGGCAAAACTGGAAGCCGCGAGATTGCTCACATGGAAGGCGGCATGGATGCTCGACAAAGGTGAACCCAATCTTAAAGAAGCATCAATGGCAAAGGCAAAGGCAGGGGCTGTAGTTGATGAGATTACTCAAAAGGCGATAGAGCTATACGGTCCGGAAGGGTATTCTCGCAGGCATATGCTTGAGAAATGGATGCGGGATGCAAAGGTATACGATGTCTTCGAAGGCACAGGGCAGGTGCAAAGACTTGTTATAGCAAGGGCAATACTTAATTATACAAGAAAAGAACTTAGATAGGAGGCGTTATGTCCGCAACTTATAATGACTGGGAAAAACTTGATGAGTTATCAAAAGACCTTGAAAGGGTAAGAACTTCGATTAACGAAGAATCGGATGCTATAAACTGGTATCAACAACGTATCTCAGCAACAAAAGATCCGGAGTTGAGACATATACTCGAACATAACCGTGATGAGGAGAAAGAGCATCTTGCAATGCTTATTGAATGGATCAGAAAACATGACACAGCACAGGATAAAGCGTTTAAAGAGCATGATTGATCTGCCGTTGCAAAATATCGTACCTCTATATTTAATTAGAAAACCCAGCCGTATATAAGATGATAAACTCCGTTAAACCCATTTTGTCTGAAGACCAAAGTTTTCCGGTGTAACGGGGTAATTTTTAAGTCATTAGAGAAAGAGGTAGACTAAAAGCATACCCTTCCTAACCCGGTTTACTGCTGATTCTTGTAATTGCTTAATGGAAACCGTGAAAAAGCTATATTTACCACCCGTCTGGCCATCGGGGTGTAAGGAGATACTGCTGCACCTATTGCAAGTGCGGCCATTTGTCTGGGATTTACAGCAACGCCTCTCTCCGTATCTGTGTAATGGTTTTTCCATAATAGCTGGCCATCCTTAGCGCTTTTAAGTACAAACTGTAATCCAACTGTCTGTGAGGCATAAACAATTAACCATGTTGTAGCCCAATCCGTTATTGTTGTATAGAGTACTGCATCTACATCGAACATTTTACCTAATTCCTCAGGAGTATACATGTTTATCTCGCCGGCGTAATGTATATGATGCTGCAGCAATACCTGTTTGACAAAAGCTATGGAAGGAGATTTATAGCCCCTTACGATTATTTGATTATGGACAATCGGCCATACAACGTCGGGAGCGCTTAAATCTACCGTATCATTCATTGGAGGAATTACCAAAATACTGCTGGGCATTATCCTTTCGGGTCCAAAGTTTTTTGGTATAGTTGCGCAACTTATTGTAAATAAGATTGCTATTATGGCAAGATACACTTTATTTTTATTGTTCCGCATACGTTGTTTTCAATATATTACCTTTGTAGATTGTCAAGGAATCAAGAAGTATTTCAGGATCATGCCTTTGAGGTAAATGGTATCATTAATGAACCCTACAATAGAATACCGCTATTTACGTAATCTGTAAGTTTAGCCCATTAGAGACTCTACCCTCATACATGGTATAATAGGTTAAGAATTAATTATAAAATTATGCGGCAACATGCCGCCGTCAATATGAAGTCAGGCAATTGCCATTCTCAGGCAACAGCCGAAGAATCTCATCTTGTAACATATTAAAAAGATTAGATTTATTTAAATTTACACTGAACGAAGCGTATGTGTTGGAATGAAAAAAGCGGGGTATTACACAGCCTATTGTCATTTGGCGGGTCATTGCGTTTTTTGGGTTAACCACTTTTATTGGCAGAAAAATATGTTTTATTGACTTTTTAGTATATTTTTGTTAAACTCTTAAAGTTTTAAGGAGGTTATAAAATGTTTAAAGTAGGCGATATCGCTGTTTACCCTGCCCATGGGGTAGGAAAAATAGTTGAAATAGAGATGAAAGAAATAGGTGGCGGTAAAGATACATTTTATGTAATGAAGATTTTTGAGAACAACATGAAAGTAATGGTCCCGACACATAATGCAAATGCAGTTGGATTAAGAAGAGTTATATCGAATGATATGGTTTCTAAAGTTTTTGAGATATTTAAAGAAAAAAGGATTACCGTTGATAATCAAACATGGAACAGAAGATTTAGAGAATACACAGAGAAGATAAAAACAGGATCTGTTTTTGAAATCGCAGAAGTTTTGAAAGATCTCTACCTGTTGAAAACTCAAAAAGATCTTTCCTTCGGCGAAAGAAAGTTATTTGACACAGCTAAGAATTTGTTATTAAAAGAATTAGTTGTTGTTACAGGTAAAGATGAAGAAGTACTTGAAAAAGAGATAAATAGTATTTTTGGAAGATAAATTCTTTATTATATAAAAGGATCTATATTAATTAATGGAAAGGATGGATTATAATGGGTATTATTATCGTAAGGGCGCTCGTCCTGATACTCTCAGGATTAGCAGGATATATAGTATTTTTGAGAATACCGTATACGTACCCTATAATAGGAGCTCTGGTAGGTTTAGGCATCGGACTGCTCGCGATTCTGTTTGAACTTCTTATAAGAAGACAAACGGTAAAAGCTATTATAGGGGGAACAGCAGGGTTTATTGCAGGACTTGTAGCAGGCAACCTTTTAACTTTTGGGGTATTAAAAGAACTTTTGAAAGAACCGTACATAAGTCTTACAACCTATCTGACTATTAACATGCTCCTCGGATATCTTGGTATTGTTATTGGTTCTCGTAAAGGGATAGAGTTTTCTTTTGGTAACTCAAAGGGTGATGGAGCTAAAGCCCCGGGGTCATCCATAAGCTATAAAATACTTGATACATCCGTAATAATAGATGGAAGAATAGCAGATGTGTGCGAAACATCATTTATAGAAGGTATTTTTGTTGTACCCCAATTTGTCCTTCTTGAACTTCAGTACATAGCCGACTCTGCGGATCCGCTTAAAAGAACAAGGGGCCGAAGGGGACTTGATATACTCAAACGTATGCAGAAGATGACGGATCTGGAGATACAGGTTACAGAACAGGATTTCCCAAAGGTAAAGGGTGTTGATTCAAAGCTTATTGTACTTGCAAAACAAATGAATGCAAAGATTATAACAAACGATTTTAACCTTAATAAAGTAGCCGAATTACAGGGTGTAACAGTGCTTAATCTAAATCAATTATCAAATGCGTTAAAACCCATTGTTATACCCGGTGAGTTTATGAAGTTAAAGGTTATCAAAGAAGGCTCCGAGGCAAACCAGGGTATTGCTTATCTTGATGACGGCACAATGGTGGTAGTTGATAATGGGAGAAAGCTCATTGGCAAAACCATTGATACGGTTGTAACGAGTGTGCTGCAAACTACGGCGGGAAGAATGATCTTCGTGAGACCTAAAGAAGAAAACGGAGGTTTTCAGCATCAATAACGTTCGTATCACAGCTATAATACCTGCAGCAGGGAATGGTTCAAGATTAGGTTCCGATATACCAAAACAATTCATAGATATTGCCGGTAAGCCATTGTTGGTATATGCGCTTGAGATAATAGATAATATTCCCCTGATCAATGATATCATTATATCTTCACCGGCAAATAATATAAATTTTATTAAGAAGCTCATAAACGATTTTAATATAAAAAAGGTTAGCGATGTAGTTGTAGGCGGTAATACACGTACCCAATCGGTAAGGAATGCATTTAACAAAATCAAAGCAACGGATTATGTTTTTATTCATGACGCTGTCCGGCCTTTTATAACAACACGCATTATAACGGATGTAATAAATCGATGTCTGTCAACAGGTGCAGCAATATGCGCCCTACCTGTTATGGATACAGTAAAACTTATAGACGGTGATGATATCGTCGTAAAAAATGTGGATCGTACAAATTTGTGGGTTGCCCAGACACCGCAGATGTTCAAATACAGCATGCTGACAAAGGCTTATGAATACTATGATCAGCAGCCTTATGATGCAACGGATGAATCAAGCATAATAGAGCAGACAGGCACCAAGGTGAGCATTGTAAGAGGCGATATCGTAAATATAAAGATCACCACAGAGGCTGATCTCAATTTTGCAAAAACAATAGTGAGCATGTTGTGCATAGAATAGGCATTGGCTACGACATACATGAGCTTAAAGAACCAGGGCCTTTAAAGATTGGCGGTATTATAATTCCCTATGAAAAAAGCCTTAAAGGACACTCGGACGGCGATGTCGTATTGCACGCAATAAGCGATGCAATGCTTGGGGCGGCTGCAAAAGGAGATATAGGTATTTTTTTCCCCCCGGATAATGCTGAATACAGAGGCATTGACAGCTCAATTATATTAAAAAAGGCACTATCGGTTGTAATGGAAGCAGGGTTTCATGTGGTTAACATAGATTGCGTTATCGTTGCACAAAAACCGAAGCTTTCCGTATATTACGGAACATTATCCGGTTCTATCTCAAAATTATTGGATATCGATGCATCTTTTGTATCGGTTAAAGCAAAAACAAACGAAGGATTGGATGCTACAGGCAGAGAGGAGGCTATATCTGCTTATGCAATTGTGTTGCTTGAGAATTGAATGGCACTGAAAGTCTATAATACGCTTACACGCAGCAAAGAAGAGTTCAAACCAGTACTTGATAACCATGTCGGTATGTATGTGTGCGGTGTTACAGTCTATGACCTCTGTCATATAGGACATGCCCGTTCTGCAATAGTGTTTGATGTGATCTACAGGTATCTTAAAAAAAAAGGTTATGATGTTAAATTCGTAAAGAACTTCACCGACATAGATGATAAGATTATCAAAAGGGCAAATGAACAGTCCGTCAGTGCAGCAGATATCGCAGAGAAATACATAAATGAATATTATAAAGATATGGACACTCTTGGGCTTGAAAAACCAGATTATGAACCAAAGGTTACCGACCATATATCAGATATTATCGGGTTTATACAGGGTCTTGTGCAAAATGGATCTGCCTATGAATTAAATGGCGATGTTTATTTCTCTGTAAGAAAGTTTGGCAGCTATGGAAAGCTTTCGGGTAAAGATATAGAAGACCTTGAGGCAGGGGCAAGGGTTGGGATCGATGAAACAAAGCAGGATCCCCTCGATTTTGCCTTATGGAAAAAAAGCAAAGAAAAAGAGCCGTGGTGGAGCAGCCCATGGGGTAAAGGCAGGCCGGGCTGGCATATCGAATGCTCCGTTATGAGTACAAAATATCTTGGCGAAACCTTTGATATTCATGGCGGCGGCATGGATCTCATTTTCCCTCACCATGAAAATGAAATAGCTCAAACGGAGGCGCTCACGGGTAAAAGGTTTGTGAATTACTGGCTTCATAACGGGTTTGTTCAAATCAATAAAGAAAAGATGTCCAAATCACTCGGTAATTTTTTCACGATCCGTGATATTGTTAAAACATATGAGCCTCAAGCGCTCAGGCTGTTTATTCTTACAAAACATTATAGAAGCCCGCTTGATTTTACAGAACAGACACTGAAAGAAGAAGAGAAAGCCTTGTACAGAGGTTATGCGAGTCTGAGAATTCTAAGCAAGCTGCCCGAAAAGGGTAAAAAAGAGCTGTCCGATGAGCAAATGACGGCATTTTCCAATAAGCTGAATCGGTACATAGCAGATTTCTATAATGCAATGGATGACGACTTTAACACCGCATCTGCCTTATCAAGCCTGTTTGATATAATGCATTTAATAAATACGTATCTTAAAAACAACACCGCAAAGCCGAAAATGGAGCCGATCAAAAAATCAAAGGATTTTATAAAAGATGCTATAGAGATACTTGGTATTTTTAATAATGATCCTTATGAATTCCTGAGATCAAGGCGAAGTAAACGGCTTAAAGATACAGGGCTTACAGAAATAGAAATTGAAGGATTGCTTAAAAGTAGAGATACCTTAAGACAGGAAAAGAAGTTCAAAGAATCCGATGAAGTAAGGGCAAAACTTCTAAATCACGGCATTGCAGTTATGGACACACCGGACGGAACAACATGGGACATAATTGATTAACCCGGATAATATCTTTTAAAAAAGATACATTATTCCATAACAGGAGCTTATAAAAAGCTGTATAAATATGGCACGATTCAAAATCGTTTCTGATTACAAGCCTTCCGGAGATCAACCGCAGGCAATAGAAGAACTGGTCAAAGGTATCAAAAACAACCAGAAGAATCAGGTTTTACTGGGTGTTACCGGTTCCGGTAAAACATTTACAATGGCTCATGTTATTGAGCAAATCCAGATTCCAACGCTTATCATTGCCCCAAACAAAACCCTTGCTGCCCAGCTTTACACGGAGATGCAGGCACTGTTTCCTGATAATGCTGTGGAATATTTTGTAAGTTATTATGATTATTATCAGCCCGAAGCTTATGTACCGGAAACGGACACATATATAGAAAAAGATGCATCAATAAATGATGAGATCGACAAATTAAGGCATTCTGCAACACATTCTTTGCTTGAGAGAAAAGATGTAATCATTGTTGCAAGTGTGTCGTGCATCTATGGACTTGGTTCTCCTGAGGCTTATAAAGGTATGCTTGCTTATGCAGAAACGGGCAGGCAGCTAAACAGGGACGAGTTCATTCACAGGCTTGTGAATATCCAATATACGAGGAACAATTATGACTTTTATAGAGGTGTATTTAGAGTAATAGGCGATACTGTAGAGGTGTTTCCTGCTTATGAAAGCGATATAGCAATACACGTAGAGTTTTTTGGGAATACCGTTGATACAATCTACACTTTTGATCCTGTCAGAGGGAAAAAGAAGGATATACTTAAAAGGGTGGTTATTTACCCTGCAAGCCATTATGTCGCCGATGAAGTAAGCCTGAAGCATGCAGTGGAAGCAATAAGACAGGAACTTGCCGAAAGACTAAAAGAGTTCAGAAACTCGGGTAAGCTGCTTGAAGAAGAAAGGCTCAAAAGACGAACTCTTTATGATATAGAAATGCTCGGAGAAATGGGTTATTGCACAGGAATAGAGAACTATTCCAGACATTTAAGTAAAAGAGCACCTGGAGATCCTCCGTATACATTGCTTGATTATTTTCCAAAGCAATTCCTGTCCATTATTGATGAAAGCCATCTAACAGTCCCTCAGATAGGCGGGATGTATGAGGGCGATAGAAGCAGGAAACGAACGCTCGTCGAATACGGTTTCAGATTACCGTCCGCACTCGACAATAGACCGCTTAAGTTCTCGGAATTCGAGCAAAGGATCGATAAAGTTGTTTATGTATCAGCAACGCCTTCAGAATACGAGATAAAAATATCAAGCCGCAGAATCATAGAACAGATAATAAGGCCGACAGGTCTTGTTGATCCCAAGGTTATTATTAAAGATGCAACCAACCAGGTTGATACATTGCTTGAGGAGATCAGAAAACGCGTTGGAGTGAATGAAAGGGTTCTCGTAACAACACTAACAAAACGCATGGCAGAAGAGCTTACAGAATACTATGCAAGTCTTGGTATCAAGGTCAAATATATGCACTCCGATATAGTAACACTTGAGAGGGTCGATATTATCCGTGATTTAAGGATGGGCAAATTTGATGTGTTGATAGGTATAAATCTATTAAGAGAAGGACTTGATCTGCCGGAAGTATCTCTTGTTGCAATCCTTGATGGAGATAAGGAGGGTTTTTTAAGATCAGCCCGTTCTCTCATACAAACCATTGGAAGGGCGGCAAGAAATGTCAATGGTACGGTGATCATATTTGCCGACAGGATCACTGGTGCGATAAAACAAGCACTCGACGAAACAAATAGAAGACGGATCAAGCAGCTCGCGTACAACAAAGAGTATGGTATTGTGCCGGAAACAATAAAAAAACAGATCAGAGAGCTACGGACATCTATATACGAAAAGGATTATTATACGGTACCTGTCGAGATGGCGGATGGCACAGAAGAGTACATTGATCCGGAAAACATACCATCAAGAATAAAAGAGCTCAAAAGTGAAATGAGACGCGCTGCCAAGGAGCTTGAGTTTGAAAAGGCGACAGAGCTAAGAGACAGGATTAAAAAGTTAAGCGATCTTTATCTGAAGATATGATCCCGAAATCGCATTAGAGATATAGGGGGACCGTGGAGTGTGTGTAATAGGATCGCAGAGCTGGACAGTGTGCAGGGACTTAATATATTAAGCCCCTGCACTAATTATTATATCATCCTGATCAATAGTCTTACAAAAATAAACTACCCGGGCATGAGCCCGTTGTGCATTGACCTTTTGTATCTTTAAGTATATCTTTTCTCTATGACGTATAGATTAGAACATGATTCATTGGGAGAGGTAAAGGTTCCACAGGATGTGTATTACGGTGCTCAGACAAAAAGGGCATTGGATAACTTTCCGGTGAGCGGTGAGAAAAACCATCCTCTACTCATCAAGGCTTATTTAATACTTAAGAAGGCGTGCGCCCTTACAAATGCAGAACTGGGTGTACTTGATAAAAAACGTTCAAAAGCGATCATACACGGGTGTGATGAATTGATTTCAGACAGATACACGGAACAAATTGTTATTGACAAATATCAGGCAGGGGCCGGCACGTCACTTAACATGAACATTAACGAGGTTATTGCAAATATTGCCCTTGAGAGACTCGGGTATAAAAAGGGGAATTACGATTATTTGAGCCCAAACGACCACGTAAACATGTCTCAATCAACGAATGATACATTTCCAACCGCATCCCATATTGCTTTAATATGGAACACCCAAGAACTTATTGGGTCGCTGGTTTTACTCGTAAAATCATTGCATAAAAAAGCCGCAGCTTTTAAGCATCTATTGAAATCGGGAAGAACACACCTGCAGGCTGCAGTGCCTGTTACGCTCGGTCAGGAATTCTTTGCCTACGAAGAAACAATTAAAAAATCAATATCAATGCTTCGCCATATATCGGAACCGGTAAATCCGTCTAAATATCCGTTTCCGTCTTTGCTTGAAGTAGCAATCGGAGGAACTGCCGTAGGAACGGGTTTAAACACTCCAAAATATTATAGAGATACCGTTATTAAAAATTTAAACAAAGCAACAGGGCTTAATCTTATCAAATCTGCGGATCCAAGAGAGGCACTGCAGAGCAGGATTGCGATAAGCCGCATGTCCTCAACCATACACGACATAGCCCTGGAGCTAATCCGCATAGCAAACGATCTGAGGCTTTTATCGTCAGGAACTATAACTGGTATCGGTGAGATAAACCTTCCCGCGGTTCAGCCTGGCTCTTCAATTATGCCGGGTAAAGCCAATCCAGTTATGGCAGAAGCACTCAACATGATCTGCTTTAGGGTAATCGGTAACGCTTTGACCGTTTCTATGGCAGAACAAGCCGGCCAGCTTGAACTGAACGTTATGATGCCTGTCATGATAAATACCCTGCTTGAATCGATTGATATCCTTAAAAATTTTATACCTGTCTTTGCAAGAAAGGCGGTTGATGGTATCACGGTAAACAAAGACAGGCTTGATTATTATTTTAAAAATACACCATCAATAGCAACTATACTGAATCCAATAATAGGCTATCTCAAAGCCGCTGAGGTAGTAAAACAGTCCATATCAGAAAAAAGACCCGTTACAGATATAATAATAGAAAAAGGATTGATGGGAAAAAAAGAGCTCGATGGACTTCTTAAAAGTGACCGCATTACCGGTATCCTGGATAACGAAAGGAACAAACATGCCAGTAATTGAAATGAAGGACCAGCTATATAACATACTTCAACCAAGATGGATCAACTCAATACCGTTAATAGTCGCAACATCCGAAAAAGATGAGGATGAACTGAACCTTTATATAATAAATGAAATGTTAAACGGTAAGGTAATATTATTAGATTTCTGGGAGTACACGTGCATAAATTGTCTCAGAACGCTCCCCTATGTAAAGGAATGGCATAAGCGTTATGCCGATAAAGGACTTGTGGTTATCGGTGTACATACGCCCGAGTTCAGTGTATCTGTTGAAAAAAAGAACGTTGAGAATGCAGTAAAAGAACTCGGTATAACATACCCTGTTGTTCTAGACGGTGATTATGCGATATGGACAAGCCTTCATAATCAATACTGGCCGAGAAAACTGCTGTTTAATTCAAAGCTTGAGATCGTGTACGATAGTGCGGGAGAAGGCGGATATAGAGAGGTTGAGATTAAGATACAGCAGGCACTTCTCGAGCTTGACGGTACATTAAAAATGCCGCCAATTATGGAGCCTGTAAGGGATGCCGATATGGAGGGAACCCATTGCTATCCGGCTACGCCGGAGTTGTATTGCGGTTTTGTAAGGGGCAGGCTTGGGAACACAGAGGGTTATAATAAGGATAGTAATCCCGTAGTATACTCCATGCCTGAAACATTAACATCGGGCATGCTTTATCTTAACGGAACATGGGCATCTACAGAAGAAAGCATTATTGCAACGGAACTACCTGCAAATATTGAAATCATTTACAAAGCGGCTCAAATCAATGCAGTAATATCTTCAGCTTCAAGTGAACCGATAAAGGTTTATATCGAGATAAACGGGGCTCCCATCAGTGAACACGATAAAGGGGATGATATACTGTACGATCAACGTGGAAGCTATGTGCTTGTGGATAAGCCTAAGATGTATAACATAACAGGTAATCAACCCTACAGGGAATACGATATCAAGATATTCCCCGACAATATAGCTCTTGAGTTTTTTGCCTTTACTTTCGTCTCATGTGTTGAACCGCATTAAAACTCTATGGGCATCATAAAATTATTATCCGATACACTTTCAAGCAAAATTGCAGCAGGAGAGGTTATAGAAAAACCGGCTTCTATTGTAAAAGAGCTTGTAGAAAATGCGATAGACGCACACGCGAGTTATATAACGGTTGAACTAACGGACGGCGGGAAGGCATTTATACAGATAAAGGATAATGGAGACGGTATATTATCAGAAGATGTTGAACTTGCGGTTCAAAGGCATGCAACCAGTAAATTAACGGACGAAAAGGGATTATATGAAATAAACACGCTTGGTTTTAGAGGAGAGGCACTCTACAGTATAGGGGTTGTCTCTGAATTGGAACTCATAACAAAACATTCGCACGAAGATACGGGAACAGGGATTGTTATAAAAGGCGGTAAATTGATAAGCAAGGAGATCGTCGCGCATGATCATGGTACTACCGTAAAGGTATCCAACCTGTTTTTTAACACGCCTGTGAGAAAAAAATTCCTTGGCTCTACCCAATCAGAATACAGGGCATGTATTGATGTAATGGATAGGTTTGTCTTTGGCTGGAGCAATGTAGGCTTAAAACTCATAAGCAACTCAAAAGAGCGGTTTAATGTTCCGCCGGCCTCTACTGAAGAGCGTATGATCTTAAGGATAGATCCTGAGCTTAAAGGCAAACTCTACCCTATAAGCGCGGATAATGGGCTTATGAGGGTTGATGGATTTGTTTCTGACCCTGATTACAGCTTGAATACCTCCAGATATATCTACATATATGTTAACAACAGGTATATAATCGACAGATCTTTAAATTATACAATCATAAACTCATATTCAACAACCCTTGAGAAAGGAAGGTATCCCGTTGCCGTGATTAATCTCTCTCTGCCTCCACATTTTATCGATGTTAATGTAAACCCTACAAAAACGGCGGTAAAATTCCCGGATAGAGCAATGGTAAACGATATGCTGATAAATGCCGTAAAAGAGGCTATCGGTAACAGGCATATTACGTACACATCATCGGATAAATATTCTCTAAAAAAACAATACCTTAATGATATAAAAGAATCTGCCGAGAAATACTTTGTCAATCATAGGAACATCGTAAAGACGAATCCCATACCTGAATCGATAAGGCACGAATCCCCAGATATTGCTAAAGAAAAACGGATTCAGGGCGATATCATTCCAAAAGGCGGGTTCTCTTCTCTAAACATATACGGGCAATTTCGTGCTACATACATACTGGCAACAGCAGATGATAGTATTGTTATTATCGATCAACATGCAATGCATGAGCGGATTATTTTCGAAAGGCTTGTCCGTGATGCGAAAGAAAAAAAATCTAACTCTCAAATGCTTCTTACACCGTACGGGATATTTTTGAATGAACATAGATTAGCCGTGCTGAACAGTATTGCCGCTAAATTTGAATCCATAGGTTATGGTATATCGGTGGATGGCCAACAGGTTATAGTAAATGCCATCCCTGCTGCCACACAGTTCGATCCATTATTGCTTATTGAGCTTATAGACGAATATGAGAATGATGTTGATACAACTCATACCGTGCTTGAAGAGATTCACCGGAAAGATCCCGGATACAGAATTATGGCTACTGTAGCATGTAAGAGTGCTGTAAAAGCAGGTGATTTTCTCACACCCGAAAAGATAAAGGCAATGTTTTTTCAACTGGATTCCCTTGACATCCCGCTTAATTGTCCACACGGAAGACCTTTTGTATTTGTCTTAGCAAACATGGAAATAGAGAAGTTTTTTCATAGAAGATGATGCCAATATGACTCCTGTTAAGCCGAAAAACAACTTTTAGTACCGGCAAAAATATCGTACGGCGGCGGGGTTTAAAACCGCCCCGTCCTATTGGGCTTTTCGGGTTTAGCTATTGTTTAAATAAAGGGGATGAGATCAGAAAATCAGCGGTCAGTTTATTGCATGCCATCGGTATATTGTAAAGGACAGCAAGCCTTAACAGTGTTTTTACATCAACATCATGCGGTTGAGGTGTTAAAGGATCCCACAAGAATATCAGGATATCAATCTTACCCTCTGCTATCATAGCACCGATTTCCGCATCACCTCCGTGCGGGCCGCTCAGAAGCAGATTTATATCAAGATTTGTGCTGTTCTTTATTTCCAATCCGGTGGATCGTGTTGCGAAGAGAAAATAATTTTTTAAAGTGCCTTCATTATACTTAGCCCATTCTACAATCGCTGTTTTTTTTGCATCATGGGCTACGAGTGCTATGGTCTTTTTCGTCATACCAACTTTCCTCTTTTCATTAAAAAGAATTTTTTAATAATTACGGCAGCCTCAGCCTTCTTTACCTCAGGTGTTACGATGACCCGGTGATTTACGGAATTATGTTCAAAAACGTTGAATAATGTGATTGCACCGGCCTTCTTATCACGGGCTCCGAATATGAGCCTTTTTATCCTTGCATTAATCGCCGCACCGGCACACATCATGCATGGTTCAATTGTAACATAAAGCTCTACATTGTTTAATCTATAATTTCTAATCTTCTTGCCTGCTCTCTTCAATGCAAGCACCTCAGCGTGTGCGGATGGATCATGTAATCCGATCACACTATTATGGGCAACTGACAGGATTATATTATCCATTACAGCTACCGCACCCACAGGTACTTCACCCTGCTCAAGTCCCCTCATTGCCTCTTTTAAAGCAATTTCCATATAGTAAACATCTCTATTATCCACAGTCATTTTATCAGCTTCTTCTAAACGTTTTAATGGTACATGTTTTATACCTTTACCGTCAATTAAAATCCAGAATATAAAAAATGAAGCTCTCCGACACAGGCATCGGGTATCTGTTATACCATGGTACGCTGGCATACATTCTGAGGATCCCCGCTTTCACGGGAATGAGAAATAGGCGGCACAGCCAACTTTACAAATCCCTACACCATTCTTACATTGATACCTTTTTTGTATAGATAGCTTTTCAGGCTTTTTATTGAAAGTTCCCTGAAATGGAATAGGCTTGCTGCAAGGCATGCATCTGCACCGCCGGCTACAAAGCCTTCGTAAAAATGTTCCATACTGCCTGCACCGCCTGATACGATTACTGGAATCCCTACCCTTTTAGTAACCTCTTTCAACAGCTCTATATCATAGCCCGACTTTGTTCCGTCCCTGTCCATACTTGTAAGCAATATTTCACCGGCACCTGCTTTTTCCATCTGAACAGCCCAGTTTAAAACATCAATACCTGTTTGCTTTCTGCCCCCATAAATATATACTTCCCATCTTGATATTGAGTTACTCCCCATTTGTCCCCTCTCTCTAAGTGGGGGAGTATCCTGAACCTTTTTAGCATCAATGGCTACAACAATGCACTGGGCTCCAAATCTATAAGACGCTTTTTTTACGAAATCGGGTTCAAGAACAGCTTGAGTGTTTATTGATACCTTATCGGCTCCTGCGCGCAGCAGTGTTTTAATATCATCCGTGGTCTTTATTCCACCACCCACTGTTAAAGGCATAAACACAACATCAGCAGTTCGTTCAACCGCGGATATGAGTGTTGAGCGCTGCTCGCTTGATGCCGTTATATCAAGGAATACAATCTCATCGGAGCCTTCCCTGTCATAAACAAGTGCATTATCAGCAGGATCACCTGCATCTCTCAAGGATACAAAGTTTATTCCTTTTACAACCCTGCCGTCTTTTATATCAAGGCATGGAATGATCCTCTTGGTTAGCATCTAAACCGCCGCCTCTATGGCTTCGTTTAATTTTACTGCACCCGTATAAATCGCCCTCCCTATAATAATGCCTTTGATATTTTTAATATCCATCCGCTTTAACTTAACGATATCGTCAACAGAAGAAATCCCGCCGGAGATAACAACCGGCTCTGAAATACCTTCAAGCATATTCCTAATCCTGTTTACATCCATACCGCTGAGTGTCCCATCTTTATATATGTCTGTAAAAATAAACCTGTGTATGGGAATAGAAGAGAATCTTTTTACAAACTCTTTTGCAGTAATACTACCTGTCTGGGTCCACCCCTTTATAGCAACTGCACCCGATATTATATCTACACCAATGGAGATCGTATCTTTATACTGGTTTGCAATCTCTATTACCTCATCAGCCTGTTCATACGCATAAGTTGTTATAACAACCGAGCGAACACCTTTATCAATATAATACTCTATGATTTTTCTATCCCTCATACCGCCGCCTACCTGAACGGGTATTTTAACATGCTTAACAATATCAAGGATATAATCCCTGTTCACAGGCTTACCCGTAACAGCAGCATCCAGATCAACCACATGAAGCATCCCAGCGCCCTGAGCCTCCCATTGCTCTGCCATTCTGACAGGGTCATCACTGTATATGTCCACACGATTGAATGAACCGCGAAACAACCTGACACATTTACCTGATTTTATATCAATTGCTGGAATTATTTGCATCTTAACCTCTAAATTTTATAAAATTAGATAGCATACTTAAACCATTTTGCTGGCTTTTTTCAGGATGGAACTGGGTTGCTATTACATTATCTCTTTGAACCACACTTGTAAATGCTATCCCATAACCGGTATTACCAATTGTTACATCTTCGAGCGGCGCAGGATAATATGAATGCACAAAATAAAAATATGATTTATCTTTAATCCCTTCAAAGATAAAGCTGTACTTAACCTGCTCCACACTATTCCAGCCTATATGAGGGACCTTCAAACCCTGTGATTTGATCCCTGCTTGTTTAAAACCTTTTACACCGCCTTTTATCAAACCAAGCCCTTGAACCCCAGGGTTCTCATCACATTCTTCAAAAAGCATCTGCATACCAAGGCATATACCAAGCATTAATTTACCTGTTTTTACAAAATCTTTTATAGCCTGTTCTATGCCATAGCTTCTTATATTGATCATGCCGTCTCCAAACGCACCAACACCCGGAAGTATCAGCTTATCGGCATTTGATATTTGATCAGGGTCTTTTGAGATTATGACCTTCGTGCCAAAGGAAGCAATAGCCTTTTCTACGCTCCTTAAGTTTCCCATGCCGTAATCAACGATCGTTATCATCTTTATATAACACCCTTTGTGCTTGGTATGCTTGACTGTGTCATCCTAACAGCCTCTTTCATTGCCCTGCCAAAGCCTTTAAAACATGACTCTATTATGTGATGTCCATTATCTCCATAGTTCATATTTATATGAAGCGTAATGTTTGCATGATATGACAGGGCATGAAAAAACTCTTCAATAAGCTGAGAATCCATCTCCCCTATTTTCTCGGGTAGAGGTACGGCTTTATAGACGAGAAATGGCCTGCCGCTTATATCCACAATGACCTGCGTCAATGATTCATCCATCGGTGTAATAGCCTGTCCGAAACGGCTTATACCTGCCTTATCTTTTAATGATACGGAGATTGCCTCTCCGATACATATACCTATGTCCTCTACGATGTGATGAAAATCTACATGTATGTCGCCGTTTGCCGTTAATTCAAGATCGATATCCGAGAAAAAGGAAAACAGCTCAAGCATGTGATTTAGAAAACCGATAGGTGTATTGATTTTCGCATTGCCGTGTCCATCAAGATTTAATACAACCCGCACATCCGTTTCTTTTGTTTTTCTATTATAAGTACCCTTTCTCATAACAACTCCTTTAAAACAATTAAACCACAATTATTAATAATGGCAAATCTTTGTTTTGACAGGCTGGTAAGACGTTGGGCAATGACGATACAACTATTGCAATAAATATTGACTCCAATGCAAATATATTTATAATATTATTAATTATTGCATAGCAGAAGCTGTATAGAATTTATACATAATTATAAATGGGTATCACGATTACATTAAAAATTAGATATAAACATTGCCGTAAAGATTTTTCTTGGCAATTGATATGATTGTGCTATATTAATTTTGTTTTTATTCAGGAGGTCAATGATATGACAAAAAAACTGTACGTTGGTAACATCTCGTTTAAAGCAACAGAGGATGCTGTGAAGACTTTATTCACAACAGTGGGCCCTGTGGAATCTGTTAAAATAATAACAGATCCTCAAACAGGTAAATCAAGAGGTTTTGGGTTTGTAGAAATGAGCACTGATGAAGATGCAAATAAAGCCATATCTTCTCTAAACGGTTCAACCTTATTGGAAAGAACTATTTCTGTCGCTCTTGCAAAACCAAAGTCTGATTCAAGAGATAACTTTGGTGGACATCAAAGAAAAGAAAGAAGGGAAAGAAACTACTAAATAGTCCTGCCTTTTCTCAAAGCTTCATACTAAAGTTTTTCCATTGGCTCTACGTGTATGTTTACAATAGAGTGGGAGATAGTTTTTTTTAATATCTCCCTCAATGGAGTTATATGCTTTATGCGATTCAAGTGCAGACATAACATTTGTAAGCTCAAGGATTTTGATTTTTTAAAAATTTATGCCGATTCGTACAAGCATTTTTCTGAATATGTTAAAATCATGTTATATTAAGTGAAATTTTATGTTATATAAATTTAGTTCTTAGACAAACTTTATTGTTGCTATGGATAAAAAACATCCTTTAATAGGTATAACCGTTGACCTTGGTAAGATAAATGATAAAAATGCATACTTCGTTTACAGATCGTATGCAGATGCCGTAGAACAATGCGGTGGTATACCCATTCTGCTTGTTTATACAAAAGCCGTTACGGCAATGGTTAAACGTATAGATGGCCTGGTTATAACAGGCGGAGGGTTTGATATCCCTCCTTCAATGTACGGAGAGAATAACATTTACAATTTGAAGACTAATCCGGAAAGGACGGGATTTGAATCCCAACTCCTCATGGAAGCATTAAAAAGGCACATCCCTGTGCTTGGTGTATGCGGAGGTATGCAATTAATAAATGTAATATCAGGCGGAAGTCTCTATCAGGATATCAAGACGCAAATACCACACGCCCTGAATCATAGCTCTGGAGAGCATGAAATTAATATTGAACAGAATACATTACTTTATTCTATTATTAACAACCAAAATATTCTCATAAATACAAGCCATCATCAATCAGTTAAAGAACCCGGTAATGGTGTTATTATAAGTGCTAAAAGTAGTGATGGCGTTGCAGAGGCAATAGAACTCTCATACTATCCCGATGTCGTTGGGGTCCAATGGCATCCCGAGAGAATACAGGATAATTCCGTATATGAATGGCTTGTTAAGCGGGCAGCGGAAAATTAACATATCACTTAGAATAATATCTTATATGCCTACAGAAAGATATCATTTTTACTTACACGGTAAACCGGCTAATCTTCTTATAAATATAAATCCGGGATACATGAGACTTCTGCCTGTATTGACATTCTGATACTTTGTTATAGATAATTAAACCTATGAAGAATAAAATTGTAGTCGGAATAACCGGGGCAAGCGGCTCTATCTATTCATTAGAGCTTATAAAGTGGCTAACAAAAAACGGACATACCGTTGAGCTAATAGCATCCGATACGGGTAAAAAAGTTTTTGAGTATGAAACTGGATTCAACTTTTTATTGGATGCCATTGATACAGACAACACAGGACTTCTTAAAATACATAGTAATGATGACCTTTTTTCCCCTCTGTCAAGCGGTTCTTATGGATTCGACGCTGTAATCATAGCCCCATGTTCAATGGGTACGCTCGGGAGACTCGCGGCATCAAGCGGCTCAAAGCTGATAGAGCGGGTGTGTGATGTCTCATTGAAAGAGAGGAGAAGGCTCGTAATCATGCCGAGGGAAACCCCATTAAACAAAATACATCTGAAAAACATGTTATCAATTGCTGAGGCAGGAGCTATTGTTGTGCCTGCTATGCCTGCATTCTATCATAAGCCCGAAAGTCTTAAAAACATGATCGATTTTATGGTATCCAAATTACTTGATGCCATTGATATGGATAATGATCTTTACAAAAGATGGAAATAGATAAACAAAGATTACTTCTCTTAACTGCCCGAGACAACAACCTTTTCAGATGTATAGTTTTCAAAGCGGGTAAAGTCGCGTATAAAACTTAGCTTTATATTTCTTGTAGGCCCATTACGGTGCTTTGCTATTAAGATCTCTGCAATACCCTGCTCTTTAGGGTTTTCCTCTTTGCTGTAAAGCTCCGGTCTGTGAATAAACATGATCAGATCAGCATCCTGCTCTATAGCACCAGAGCCTCTCAGATCGGATAACTGTGGTTTTCTGGAATCTCTTTCTCCCTCCCTGTTAAGCTGAGATATCAGAAGAACAGGGATGCTAAGTTCCTTTGCCAGTGCTTTTAACGAGCCAGACAAAGATGCGATAGCAGCCTGAGTATTCTCGGCATCCTTTGGATATTCCATTATCTGAAGATAATCTATAATCAATAACCCGAGTTTGTGCTCCGCCTGTAACCTTCTTGCCTTCGCCCTTATCTCGAGCATTGATATGGCTGGTTTATCATCAACTGTGATCAATGATTCTTTAAGCAATGATGCTGCTTTGTTTAATCTCTGGAAATCAGAAAATTCAAGGTATCCCTTAAGTATGCTCATATAGCTAACTTTTGCTTCCATTGAGAGTAAACGTAAGGCAAGCTGAAATTTACTCATCTCAAGAGAAAAAACAGCAACAGGAATCTTTGTAATTTTTATTGCAGCATTCAAAGCAATGTTCAATGCAAATGATGTTTTACCAACACCCGGCCTCGCAGCTACAACGATCAAATCTGACGGCTGAAGACCCGACGTGATCTGATCAAGTGCATCAAATCCGGTGGGTACACCCGTTATTGCCTTTTTATTTTTCCTTCTTTCCTCAATCTTTTCATAAGTTTCATCAATGAGGTCTCTTACGGATGTCATTGTCGAAGTAAATCGTTTCTGTGCAATATCAAAAATCCCTTTAACTGCACTTTCTATATAGGAATTTACATCCATGGACAGATCGTATCCCATCTTTGCGATCTCCATGGAATTGGTAATCAACTCGCGTCTTATGGAACTTTCTTTTATAATATTAGCATAGGTAGCTATATTTGTTGTTATCGGTGCAAGATCTATGAGAGATGTAAAATATGCCTCACCTCCTGCGGACTCTGTTCTGCCGGTATTTTTAAGCTGCTCCGCTACGGTTATTACATCTATAGGGCTTGATTTTTTATTAAGCTCAAGTATTACACTATAAATAATTCTATGCGCCGGCGAATAGAAATCATCGGGCTTTATTATATCCATAACCTTATATATGGATTCCTGATCAAACAGGATATTTCCTATTACAGCCCTTTCTGCTTCTATGTTCTGCGGTAGAACATTTTCCAAAAGCAAGGCTAAACCTCCATTCTATGACAACTTACCAATAACTTTTACCTTAAGATTAGCAATCACCTCTGGATGCAGTTTTACCACTATATTGTAAAGACCTGTACTATGTATGGGCGTATCAAGTTCTATCTTTCTCTTGTCTATACTTATACCATTTTTATCAAGCGCCTCTGCTATCTCCTGCGTTGTAACAGCTCCAAAAAGCTTATCCTGTTCACCTATCGCCTTTTCAATAATTATCTCTTGCTGCTCTATCGAGGCTTTCAGATCATTTGTAGTATTTATGAGTTTCTTTTTTATCTGTTCAACCACTGTTTTTTGATGCTTCAGTAACCTGATGTTTGATGTATCCGCCTTCATAGCTATACCTCTCGGTATAAGATAATTAATAGCATATCCATCTTTTACCTTTATAATATCTCCCACCTTACCGAGTGACGAAACATCCGTTTTAAGAATAACTTCCATACATGCCTCCTTTAAATTCCAACCCTTTCTTTGACTGTAGAAAATGGCAAAAGTGCAAGAAGTCTTGCCCTTTTTATAGCCTTTGTAAGCTCTCTCTGATGTCTTGCACACGTGCCTGTAATCCTTCTTGGAAGTATCTTACCTCTCTCAGATACAAAACGTGACAGCATATCCGCATTCATGTAATCAATAACAATCGTCTTATCAGTGCAAAACTTGCAGACCCTCTTCTTTAATATTAAAGGCTTTCTTGTCATTACCCTTTTTCTTTCCATTTTGCCTCCTTATTTTTTAATATTCAAAAATACCTTCTTCTTCAATCGTCTTATTTATATGTGAGTTCATAGGGAAAATACTGTTTGCTACGATTTCTATCTTTGATCTCGTTTTTTCCTCTGTACCCGATTTTACATTATATCTGATTTGATGAAGTTTACCATCCACAAGGATTTGATTACCCTTTTTTATATATTCTCTTATAAACTCTGCAACCCTGCCGTACGCGATAACATCAAAATAACTTACGGCACTCTCCTGTTTATCTTTGGTATAATGGTTTACAGCTATCTTTACCGATGCGACAGCTAATCGATCTGACGTATATTTAATATTCGGGTCCTCTGTTAATCTGCCGGCGATCAAAACCTTGTTGAGTTCTGGCATAGTTTAAGATGTTTGTTCTACTCTTACTGTAAGGTATCTCAATATCCCTTCCGTTATTTTAAGAGTTCTTTCTATTTCTTTAACAGTGCTCTGCATACCTTTGAACACATCCTTTATGTATATGCCCTTCTGTTTTTTTTTGATCGGATATGCCAGCCCTTTTTCTCCAAGATTCTGCCGATCAATAAGCTCTGCATCTCGCTTTATGATGTTACCGATCTTTTCTAAAATCGCATTCCTGTTTTCATCTGATAGCGAACTATCCATGATGTAAACCAACTCATATTTCCTAATCATTTTCATCCTCCCTACGGATTTTTTATTAGCCCTTTAAAGGGCAGAGAGTAAAGCACTTAATAAGACAATAACTTTTAAAGGTCAAATGTTTTTATAAGTCAAGGATATTGTACATTTTGTCTTTCTCAATCGGATTGCGTAAGCCAATAAAATTCATCTGGAAATCGTGACTTCTTTATTGTACTTCCTTGATCAGAGCAATTATATTTATGATCTCCTCTGCTGCTGCGTGTGATGCTTCGCTATCTCCGAGTATTGATTTAAGTTTGAGATAATCATGTTTCATCTTATTATATGCCTCTTCGTTTTTAAGGTACTTACCGACAAGGTTTGCAAGTTTTTTTGGTTTAAGATCACTCTGTACAAGCTCAGGAACAATATCCTCATCCGTTATAATATTGACAATGCCTATCCGGGTTATAGATAAAAGTAATTTTGCAACCATATGTGAAAAAAACGATACTTTATAAATAATAACCATCGGGACATCGAGGAGGGCTGTCTCAAGTGTTGCTGTTCCGGACGCAACTATGGCAAAGTAAGAAATTCCAACCGCATTATAAGTATCGTCTACAATAACCTTGGCATCAAACCGGTATTCCTTAAGTATGTTCTGTACAAATTCTGCATGAGTAGATAAAACTGGTATTATAGGATAGATATCGGAGTTTGACGGCTTTAATAGCTCAACAGCCATGATCATTATTCCAAGATGCCTTTTTATCTCTGAAGAACGACTACCTGGTAACATTGCTATAACTTTTGCGTTGCCGGGTATGTTATACTTCTTTCTTATCTCTTCCGGTGCAGCCGTGCGATTCACATGATTTGTAAGAGGGTGTCCAACAAATTTTACATCGATTCCGGCTGCTCTATAAAGACTTTCTTCAAACTTGAAGATCACCAGCACCTTTTTGAAATACCTTTTTATCTTGTTAATCCTTCCTTTACGCCATGCCCATATCTGGGGCGATATATAGTAAACAAGAGGGATTCCAAGATTGTCTAACTTTTTTGCAAGTCTTAAGTTAAAATCCGGGAAATCTATGAGAACGGCAAGCAAAACCTTTTCATCCGTGGATGTTCTTATCACTCTGTTAAATGCATCTTTGATCATGCCAAGATGCCTTACCACTTCCGATATGCCTACAACCGCTATTTTATTTGCATCAAAGATAATCCTTACACCTTCCTGTTTCATCATAGGTCCGCCAATACCTATGAATTCAACATCGGGTACTTTTGAATGCACCGCCTTTACAAGTGCCGCAGCATGCCTGTCAGCGGAGGGTTCACCTGCTACTATTAGGATTTTTTTCATGGACAAGCTTTAAATTTCTTTCTATTCCGTGAAGTACCCTGAATGCGGTCTCAAGTGCAATAAGTCCATCACGCCCTGTTACGATCGGCCGGACTTTTGTTTTAACGGCATTAACAAAACTTTTTATCTCTTCAAACAAACTATCCTCTCTGGATATCTCAAGCTGCCTTCCTTCAAGTTCCGGCTGAGGAGCATAAACGGTTTTTATTATATCAACCCTTGATGCTCCATAATCTATAGAAAAATAAGCGTCCTTCTGAAATAGTCTTATCTTTCTCATCTTTTCCTTTGATACCCTGCTTGCCGTTACATTTGCCACACATCCATTCTTAAATTTGAGTCTTGCATTTGCGATATCAATCTTATCGGTAAGCACAGGCACACCGACAGCATCAATTGATTTTACGTCTGATGCAACAAGTGAAAGTATAATATCGAGATCATGTATCATGAGGTCTCTTACAACATCAACATCGGTACCCCTTACGGTAAAAGGGCTAAGCCTGTGTGCTTCGATAAAAACGGGTTTGTTGATCATTCCTTTTACGCTCCTTATCGCACTGTTGAATCTCTCGAGATGACCTATTTGAAAGGGAATACCATTGCGTTCTGCCGTTTCTACGAGCTTTTTTGCATGAGTTACGGTATCCGTAATAGGTTTTTCAAGGAGTACCGGTATACCTTTATTAAGGAAAAAACTTGCTACCTTATAATGCATCGTTGTTGGGACAGCTACACTTACAATATCAACAAGCCCGTAGAGTTTCTTATAATCGTCAAAGGCTCTAACTTTATATTTCTCTGAGATATGCTGTCTCCGTTGTGAATCTGGATCTGCCACTGCAACAAGTTCAACATCTCCAAGCTGGGTATACTTTTCACAGTGAAAAGTCCCTAGATACCCTGTACCTGCAACCCCAGCCCTTAGCTTCATATCCTGTACCTGCAAACCCCTCGTATCGATGTTTCTATAAATTCTATGATATGTTTTATATCGGGGTCATCCGTTATCTCTGCTTTAACTTTTTTGATCCCCTCTCCGAGCGTATAATTGCTCCTGAACAGAATCCTGTATATTTTATCAATGAGTCTTATCTTTTCTTTTGAGAATCCGCGCCTTCTTAAGCCGATCGTATTTATTCCATAAAGCCTTGCCCTATCACCGCTCGCTATAGCAAAAGGCACAACATCCATGGTAACCATCGCACCTCCTCCAATCATGGCGAGCGCTCCAATCCTTGTAAACTGATGAATAGCAACAAGCCCGCCGATTATTGCCCTGCTCTCAACAGTTACGTGCCCTGCAAGTGTGGCATTATTTGCGAAAACAGTTTCATCACCAATTATGCAGTCATGGGCAATATGAGTGTTGATCATAAAGAGATTACCGTTTCCAATAGTGGTAATTGCATGACCCGTTACCGTGCCTGTATTGATCGTTACATGTTCTCTTATAAGATTGCCGTTCCCGATAACAAGCCTTGTCGGCTCATTTTTATATTTTAAATCCTGTGGAGGAGAACCTATCGAACTATACTGAAGAATTTTATTGTTTTTACCAATCTCGGTATGACCGTCAATAAAAACATAAGGACCGATAATAGTTCCGTCTCCCATCTTTACATGCTGCCCGATAAAAGAGTAAGGCCCTATCTCAACATCTCCAAGCTCTGCACCTTTTGAAATTATAGCAGTTGGATGGATATTCATTCTTCCACCTTAACAAGAGCAGTAAGCAATTCACCCTCTGCAACAACTTTGTCTTTTACGATCGCCCTGCAATAAAAGTTTATGAAGTTTTTAATCCGTTTTTTTAAAGTTGACTCGAGAATGATATTATCTCCGGGATAGATGGGATGCCTGAACTTAAAGCTGTTTACTCCCGCGAGATAGGGTTTCCCTTTTGTCAATTCAGGTATAGAAAACATTGCTAGTATGCCGCTTGTCTGCGCAAGCGCTTCAATAATGATCACGCCAGGCAACGTCGGAGAACCAGGGAAATGTCCTGCAAATATTTGCTCGTTGATTGATACATTTTTTAATGCAATAATTTTTTCTCCCTTAACAAGTTCTTCAACACGGTCTACGAATAAAAATGGATACCTTTGCGGTATCAGCTTCATTATTTCGTTTATATCAAGCTTCATCTTTATGAACCTCTTTTTCTTTCATATTATCACTCTCTTTTTTTAATTCATTGATCAGCCTTTTTAAAATAGGAAGCTCCTTAAACACACTAACAGCTTTTAGCCATTCCATGTGCTCAAATGCTGGTGTACCGGAAACGGTTGCTCTTGCAGGAAGATCTTTTGCTACACCCGATTGTGCACCTATCTGTACATAATCCCCTATTTTTAGATGTCCTATAATGCCTACCTGGCCCGCTATTATAACATTGCTGCCGATTTGTGTACTGCCGGATATCCCTACCTGGCTGACGATAAGGCTGTTTTCACCAATCTGGACATTGTGGGCTATCTGTACAAGGTTATCAATCTTTGTTCCGCTGCCGATCTTTGTTGTTCCAAGTGCGGCCCTGTCGATTGTCGTATTCGCACCTATTTCCACATCATCACCAATCTCAACATGCCCTATCTGGGGGACTTTAACATTCTTTAACCCGTCTTTGGCAAATCCAAATCCATCAGCACCTATTACGGCACCCGAATGTATAATACATCTTTTCCCGATTATAGTGTTAGAGTAGATTGAAACGTTTGCATATAGAATGGTATCATCATTTATAATGCTGCCGGCACCGACATAAACATGCGGATAGATATGGACTCTATTCCCTATAATAACATTATTATCGATGAAACACATTGGAGATAGGTGAACATCTTTACCGAGCTGTGTGCTTTTACCAATGACTGCCCTGCCGTCTATACCCCATTCCGGCTGTATTACCGGGTGAAACTTTGCAACGAGCCTTGCGAATGCAAGGTACGGATCTTTAACCACAACCTGCGTAAGGTTAAGGTTATCTATGTGACTGCTTACCATGACTGCGGATGCCCTGGTTTTATGTACAAGTGGAAGATACTTTGGGTTTGCAACAAAAGAGATGTCACCCTCTTTGGCATCTTCAAGGCTTGTAACATCATTGATTAAGATATTTTCATCACCTATTATATTGCCATTTACAAGCTGTGCAAGATCTTTAAGTATGGGCATAATATAACCCCTTTTTCACTTTTTAGCCTTTGCTGTTTGCTCATTAAAGAGTTTCATCACCCTATCCGTTAGGTCCTCATTCTTGGGAGCATACAAAATACCGCTTTGAGTCTTTTCCAGTATAAGGGTATAGTGGTCCCTGATGCCGATTCCTTGTATTATACCCTGAAGTTGTCCAATTATATGCTTTGTAAGCTCGCCGTCCTTTTCCTGCAGCTCTTTTTCATACTTTTGTACCATCTGCAAAAAACTATCTCTTTTTTGTACAAACTCGGCTTGCTTTTCCTGAAGTGCGCTTTCTGAAAGGATGGCACTCTGCGTCTCTAAGCTTTTCTGCATTGTTTCAAGCTCTTTCTTTTTTGCATCAAGTTCTGCTTTCCTTGAAGCAAATTGTTTTTCAAGTGCTGCCTTTGCCTGCCTGCCTTCATTTGATTCAAGAAGAATCTTCTGAAGATCTATGTACCCGATCTTGGTACCGGGCTCTGCACCGTATGCCGATACATAAGGTGCAATCACTGCCATTACCACCGCTAATATTGTTAAAAACTTTTTCATAATCTTACCTCCATAAGTTTTAATATGTTGTTCCGAGTGTAAACTCAAATACATTTGGCTTATCGGTCGGCCTTGGATTAATAGGAAATCCCCATTCAAACCTGAATGGAGCGATCGGTGTAATCCACCTTATACCAAAGCCATACCCCATCTGTAACGGGTCTTCAAAATACTGTTGATTCTCTGCATAAGCATTTCCTGCATCAAAGAATGTAACACCGTATATCTTTGCTTCTTTGATCAGTGGAAAAACAAATTCTGCTGTAGTGCTTATCATTTTGTTCCCACCATATACGAGTTGTGTTGTCGGTGCAAGAGGATCAACATTGGATATTAATGCAGGTATCTCAGGGCCTATAGTTCTGTAATTATATCCTCTGACAGAGTTTATGCCTCCAAGGAAATACCTGCTTATAAACGGCAAATAACCATTACCTGGCACATATCCATACCCAATCCTGCCATTAATCATAAATACATTACCAAGTGGTAAAGGGAAGTATTTTGAGGCGGATGCGTCAAGTTTGATAAAGGTAAAATTACCTCCGAATGGCCCGCCTGCAAACTGAGAAGACGCACTGAGGAGAGAACCCTTTGTTGTATATATTGGATTGTTTCTTGTATCATCAACAAATCCAACGGTAACACTGCTTGTAGTACCATTCTGCAAGAGATATGAATACGCACTGCTTATATTAGAGAAACTTGAATCATCATAACCATAGTTTGCATAGATTCTTAATAGACCTATAAGCCAGTAACCAAGTTGAAGTGATCCGCCGGTATCATTGGTTGTATAGCCGTTATATATTGTTGACATATTGTACAGACTGGTGCCCATAGACCATTTTGTATCAAGAAAATAGGGATCAAAATAGGATACGCTGTACTGTTTTGTTATACCCCCGACCTGGGCCATAACACTCAACTGTGTACCCAATCCTGCAAGGTTTTGAAGCTGTACCTGTGCTGTCACGAAAAATTGCTCATAAGAGCTGTATCCACCGCCAAGCATGAGCATTCCGCTATGCCCTTCTTTTACCTTAACATTGAGATTTACCTTTTCCACATTATCGTTTTCAATACCTTTAGAGGTAGATATATCAACATTATCAAAGAACCCTGTTGCGTATATACGTTCCTTTGACTCTTTTATCATTGCTTGATCATACAGCTCACCTTCCCATACCTGCATCTCGCGTCTTATAACCTTGTCTTTTGTCCTTGTGTTGCCCATCATCGAGATCCTATTGATATAGGTCAACGGCCCCTTGCTTATCTGAAAGTTAACTGCCACTGTCCTGTCTATTTCATTTATAGATGTCTCTGGATTCACATTAGCAAACGCATAACCGTTGTTAGAATAAACATCCGTTAATCTAAAGATATCGTCCATGAGCTTTGATCTGTTAAACCATTCACCACGTTTTGTGTGCACATAGGTTGCCAGGGTTTTTTCTGAATACAGCAGATCCCCGGATATTGAAATGGAAGATATCTTATATTTGTTACCTTCATCTATATTAATTACGATGTTCATTGTTTTGCCGTCGGTGGAAAGGAACAGGTGCGGCTGCTCTATCTTGACATTTATATAGCCATTATCCATATAAAACATGGTGAGCCTTGCTATATCATGATCAAGCTCTGTTTCATTAAACTTGCCGCTGCCAGTTATAAAGCTTATGATGTTTGTAACCGCACTCTCCATTTTTGATCTTAATTCACCTTCTGTAAATGCATGGTTACCTATAAAATGTATTGATCCTATCCTCACGACACGGCCTTCTGTTATTTTTATTTCTACATTTACTTCCATTGTGGCAATAGGCTCTAAATCATAAGTTGCTTTAACATTATAATAGCCTTTCTCCTTGTACATATCAATTATCTTATCGATTGAAGAAGATACTTTGGCCTTATCAAAAAAACTCCTCGGCTTCAAAGTAAGTGCGTCTCTAAGTTTATCTGTAGTGATCTCAGAGTTGCCTGAAAATGTTATATTTCTTACAAGGGGCCGCTCAACAACATTATAGATTAATTCGATGCCTTTATTGTACGGCTCCTGATAAACAACTACGCTGTCAAAATATCCAAGTCCAAATAACCTGGTTATATCCTGATTAACAGTTTTCTCTGATAGAGGACTTCCCGCTGTCTGTTTGATATTACTGAGTATTACCTGTTTCTGAATCCTTGCATTACCTTCTATCTCTATCTTTTCTACAATGGGTTGATCAGCCATAAGCATTGAAGAAGAAATAAATGAAAAGACAATCAATATTAAGATCGTAACCGAATGTTTATACCAGAATCCCATCATTTATCCTGTAGCGTCTTGTCATCATATGAGCAAACACTTCATTATGTGTAACTATTATAATAGTGGTTTCTATAGTTTGGTTAAAGTAAAGCAGCAGATCTATTACGGCCTCTCCGCTCTTGGAGTCCAGATTGCCGGTTGGTTCGTCTGCAAGGAGTAATAGCGGAGACATGATCAGCGCTCTTGCAACAGCAACCTTTTGCTGTTCACCGCCTGAAAGTTCCGATGGTTGATTATGGATCTTATCCTTCATACCTATAGCTTCTACCAATTGTTCGGCTCTCTGTTTTGTCTGTTTTTGATCCACACCTGCTATCATTACGGGCATCATAATATTCTCAAGTATATCAAATTCCATGAGTAAGCGATGAGCCTGAAACACAAAACCTATATTCTTATTCCGGAATGCTGAAAGCTCTTTTTCATTTTTGTTAAAAATATTTCCACCTTTAAAAAGCACACCACCCGACGTCGGATTATCAAGGCTCCCTATAATTTGAAGTAAAGTGGTTTTACCGGCGCCGGACACACCCATAATACTTATGGTATCACTTTTATACACATCGAGATTTATTCCCTTAAGGACATCTATTCGTCTTCCGCCATCAAAGAAGCTTTTTTTAACATCATCAATCTTTAATAATACATCAGAATCAATCATAATTATCAGGTTTGAATAACCGCACAATCAGATCAAGTCAAGCATATATGCATTTTTGAATAATTCCGGAGGCCTGCAAAGAACGGATCATCTTACCGATCCATGCATCATTATTTTAATCACCATTATAAATACAAAGTCCCGCATCCGTGCCTATATACTTTGCACCCGACGGAGCAGCCGAAATTGTGTTTATAAGACTATCCGGGACCGGCAATTGAGGGGGATAAAAAAGCAATGTATATCCGTCATATTTGTAAAATCCATTGTTCGTTGATATCCAGAGATTGTTTTTACCATCAACAATTAAATCATTGACAGAACCTGGAAATATAAAGCATAAAGGTGAAGAGCCATTATAGTTGCAAACCCCTTGATCGGTATTAAGCCATAAACTTCCATCTTTATAAGATGCCATTGAGTCTACCCACTTAAATGATGCACCCTGGGCAGGGTAAAAACCGGTTCCATCAAACACGGATAAACCGCTGGACGTTCCGATATAAACTTTGCCATTACTGCCATAAGCGATACCGTTAACTGTATCGCTTAATAATCCACCGGCTGTGTTCTGATATGTGTAATTTGTAAAAGCAGAACCGGTATAATAGTATAATCCAGAATTTGTTCCGATCCATGGAACAAGTAAGGTATTAACGGTAATACCGTTAAGGTATACCGCTTTTGCGTTACCGCATATAGCAAGAAGCCCCTGATCAGTACCGGCGTATATGCAGCCATTATAATATTCAATTGCATTCACAGAGGGCGTTAGAATGGCGTATAAAATATGATTATTATTTACAGCATTTATACCAATATCCGTTCCAACATAAACAGTACCGTCGGGCGAAAATGCCATTGCCTTTACATCATTACTCATAATAAAAGGGCCATTCAATGATGTATAAGTAATTCCATTACTATAGCCGTCATATTTTAAAAGCCCGTTTCCATCCGTACCAAACCATGTAACATTGTTTATTGATAACCCGTTAGACGTAGATGCTTGCGCCGTAAAGTTTGTAAGCGTATCGTTGGTAAAAACGGATACGGTACTAAATGTATTTATAATAAAACGATTACTTTGATCAAAAACAGCAGAAACGATATTATTCGATGGTAAGCCGTTCTGTGTGGTCAGTGTAAACCATGTGTTTGTTGATGGGGTAAACAATGCAGCCCCGCCGGATGCCTGCATGAATGGAAAAGTTCCAATTCCAATCGTACCCAAAGAATCTTCTGTTAAAGATATTGCTGCATCAGACGGTAATGCGGGGGTATTATCAGTTGTATAGGATACCCAGCCTGTTGTTGTAGAATGTACAATCCCTTCAGCACCCCCAAACCACATTGTACCATCCGTTATATCCCTTAAAAAGGTATAAGTAATAAACAATGGCGCTTGAAAGATATTAAAGCCGCCATTGGATAAATACATAACACTTGAATAACTGCTAAGCCACAGCTTCCCATCAGGAGCATCATTATAGATCGAGAAAAGATTGTCGGTGGGGATATTGCTGTTAGATGTGTTTGAAATACTTATTCCGGTTGAACCTGATACAATTAGCCCATAGTCGGAAGTTATATAAAGGCTGCCGTTATCAAAAGCACATGCTCGCAGCATATTTGTCGGCAAGCCCTGATCAACAGTCATAAATCCTTCAGGATTACCATTTATATCAAATGCCGACAACCCGCCATTCCCTACACCATATATGTTTGTGCCATCCGAGCATATGCCGGAGATAATGTTTGGGTTTGAGTATGTGGAAAAAAGCATGCCTGATGTTGTTATATTTACGGAGGCCGTACTTGAAAATCCTGCTGTGTTTGATGCTACCGCATATACGGTATAACCTCCTGATAAAAAGGATGCAACTATTGTTATTCCACTACCAAGTAATATGCCATTGGATGTATACCATGTTATACTTGTTCCCGATACAGGGCCATAAAGTCCATAGGCACTTGCAGAGAAAGGAATAGAAATATTCGATGGAAAAATAGAGCCATTAACCGGAGATACAATACTTATATCAGGGATATTGACGGCATAGGTTCCGCTGGTAATAGTACTCTTATTATTAGCGAGATCAACCGCATAAGCCTGGATGGTAAAATATTCCGCATAAGGCACTTGTATAGAGGCGGTATACGTCGTAAACGGAGCAAGTGCTATACTTATAAAAATTGTTGCCGGCTCATTCGATGTAATAGAGACATCTACAGGCCTATTGTACGTCCCGGGGGCTGGATTCATAGTTAAAATAGGCGGTATGGTATCTATCGTAAAGGTAGCAGATGCCCATACCACCGGTAAGGTCAAGCCGTCACTTGCGCCGTATAGTATGGTGTAAACGCCATCCTTTGAAAGGTTTAATGCCGATTTGTATTGGTGTACCGGCTGACTATTTATTGAGTAAAAAATCGGTACATCCTTGTTTGAACTCAGTAAAATGGCTATAGAATGGTTGTAGATACCGGATTGAGGAGATATCGATACGCTTTCATTAACAAACGACGGACTCTTTCTTTCACAACTTATAACCATGCTTATAACAGAAATAATAAGGATTATTCTCTTCATATAAAAATAATATTACATAAAACAAAATTATTCAATATGAAAGACTATGGTGTGTGATAGCCAAGTGAAAATGTCATCTCTAACTGCCGAGTGAAAATGTCAGTAGTATATCCTGTCATAAAGACAGGAGGAAGGGATGATACTGACAATGAATGATAAAAAGAGAGCAAATGTAATAG